>JBCCTE010000042.1:0-11280 GCA_039198915.1 Cyanobacteria bacterium P01_D01_bin.73
CCCAATGGGTCTATCATTAACCCTAATTTCAAAGGACAGCGACGCATTATGGCTCGTTGTTCGATAACTTAAAACATCCGTTGAATTCAGCATAGAGGCGTTCTAAACCAGAGCAATTAAGGTTTTAGAGATTATCTTGCGATTCCCTTACGACAAATATTTCACATAACACCGATCGCACCGTTCCGTTTCCACGTCGGTATCAGGTTGGTATCCGCTAGTTTCATAGAGATGAATCGCTGCCTTCATGGCAGAGACTGTTTCAATCCAGATTGTCTTGAAACCTTTTTGGGCGATCACCTCTTCCAAAAGCGTCAAAACTTTCCGTCCCAGCCCCAGCCCTCGAATGGATGGATGAAAATACATTTTGCGAATTTCCACAGCACCATCCCCGCGCGCCACAGGAAAATATGCCGCCGTGCCTACCAAGGTCTCTAACTCTTCCTCCTCTTCACTACCTTGCCGCTGCACCAACACCCAAAATTCCCCGTCGGCTTGCAGATAACACTCTTCCACCTGCACCACATCGCGATCTGCCGACTCCGGCTGCCACGGCAGGTTGTATTCTCCCAACACCAACCGAATTAAGTCCGCTGCGGCTTGGCGATCGCCCGGCTGCCAGGGGCGCACAGAAATTGATTCCGTCAAAGGAAGATCAAAAGATTTAGCTTCTGAGGGTGTGGGATTTGCCATGGAATGTTTTAGGGAAGAGCCACCACCAAACGATTCTCTAGATTATGATTCTTTAAAGTGATGAATATAAATGGACGTAGATTATGACGTTTGCGCCCGGCGTAATCTACAGCCCTAAATTTTCGTCTGTTGCTCGCGTCTTTGGCGCGTTATCTCTGCGCGTCGTTTATCGCACTCCAGTTTCGCTATTTTTGGCGATCGCTCTTCCTCAGTAATTTTCAGGGAAATCTAATAGCAAGGAGAAATTCTAAATTTCATCCGAGCCTCGGCTGTCCACGCTTATTCGTAGGAGCTATCGGGCTTTCCACTTCGTTATCCAACCGCCTAGTTATCACAGTTGCTGATGGCTAGAAGTCCGCCGATAGCAAAGTTATGGAGCGATCGCCCACTCACTGAGCTTGTTAATCTATGACCTTTTTGCTTCTAATTGCAGGGCTGCTACTACTCACTTTAGGCGCTGATGTTTTAGTTCGGGGCTCCGTGCGCCTCTCCGCTCGGTTTGGCATTGCCCCGCTGATTGTTGGACTGACCGTGGTGGCGTTTGGGACCAGCGCCCCGGAATTAGCCGTTAGCATTCAGTCGATTGTGCTTGGGCGAGACGCGATCTCCCTCGGCAATGCTCTGGGCAGCAATATCTTCAATGTCCTGGCAACCTTGGGCATCGCCTCAATCATTGCCCCCCTGTCCGTTTCCCAACAGCTTGTGCGGCTGGATGTGCCCCTCAGCATCGGCGTATCGTGCTTGGTGCTGCTGTTTTCCTTAGACGGGCGGCTGCATCAAACCGATGGTTTCGTGCTGCTGGCGGGGATTATTACTTACACCGTCTTTATGTTTATCAAGGGGCGGAAGCAGGGCAATGGTGACGAGAGTTTAGATGATTACGAGCGGGAGTATGGGGCGATCGCCAACTCCAGCGTGATCCAGTGGGCTCAGGATTTTGCCTTGGTGGCGGTGGGCATCGGCATGTTGGTAGGCGGCTCCAAGCTGCTAGTGGACAATGCCGTGGTTTTAGCGCGATCGTGGGGAATGAGTGAGCTAGTTATCGGCCTCACGATTATCTCTGTAGGAACATCCCTTCCGGAGCTGGCAACGTCAGTGGTGGCGAGCTTCAAAGGCGAGCGGGATATTGCCGTGGGCAACGTTATCGGCAGCAACCTGTTTAACCTGCTGGGAGTGCTGGGGGTTGCCGCAAGCCTAACGCCTGCGGGATTGCCAGTGCCGATTGACGCGCTGACTTTTGATATTCCCGTTGCCCTAGTCGTTGCTGTTGCCTGCCTGCCGATTTTCTTTAGCGGCTACACCATCGATCGCTGGGAGGGAGCATTATTCCTGGGCTACTACGTAGCTTACATGAGCTACTTGGTGTTCAAGTCCACCAGCAATGCTATGTTGCCCCTGTTTACCACTGCCATGTGGGGCTTTGCGTTTCCGTTGACCGCCATCACCCTGGGCATCTTGGCTTGGCGGGGATGGCGTGATCGCCAAAGCCGTATTCAGGAACGTTCAGGTCAGGAGCACAAAGCCAAAGCAGTCTCCCCTAACGAAAGCCCAGAATCTTCTCAACAATCCCGGAAGTCCCCGTCGCAATTTCCACCGGAATCAACTTGATTTCACCGCCGTAGCTTTGCACGATGGGTGTCTCCGGCAGAGTGTCGACGGTGTAGTCGCCACCCTTTACGTAAATATCTGGCTGGAGGGCAGCGATAGTAGGACCGGCAGTGGGCTCGTTAAAAATCACTACCCCGTCCACTGGTTTCAGCGCCGCCAACACTTCCCCCCGCTGAAGCTCCGGCACAATTGGCCGTTCTGGATATCCCGGCTTTGCTGGCTTTAACCTCTGCACGGAGGAGTCGCTATTAAGCCCTACCACCAGCCGCTTCCCCAGTTTTCGCGCCGCCGTCAGGTAGCGCACATGCCCCACATGGAGCAGGTCGAAGCAGCCGTTGGTAAACACCAGCGATCGCCACTGGTCCGGGTCTTGGGCGATCGCCTCTTTCAGCATATCCAGGGTGTAGATCATGAATTACAAAGCGGCTTCCAAGCGCTGCATCAGTCCGTCTACATAGGCTAGAGCATCGGCGATCGTTTGGGGATTTGCCAGGTCAACGCCAACATATTTGCGTAGAGCATCAATTTGATTTTCGCTGCCCCCCGCTGCCAGTAGCTCCAAGTAGCCAGGAATAAAATCACGCCCCTGCTTTTTGTACTGCTGATAGCACGCCAGACTAACGATATTGGAAGCGGTGTATTGGTAACAGTAAAAAGGCTTGAAATAAATGTGACCAATGCGCGCCCAATCGTACTGATGCTCTGGCAATACCTCCACCACATCGCCACACAATTCCTGATATAAACCCTTCCAGGTATCGTTGACAAAATCAGTATCTAAGCGTCCTTCCGCTGCCTTTTCATGGACAGCTAATTCCAGACGGCTAATTGTGCTTTGTCGAAATAATAAATTAAGCTGATCCTCAATTTGCTGGGTGATTAATGCCTTTTGAGCTTCCAGATCTGTCTCTTTTTCCAGCAGATAACCCAACAGCAATAGCTCATTAAACGTGGACGCTACCTCTGCCAAAATCATTGGCGGATTTGAATTTAGATAGCTTTGTTTTGCATCAATCCAGTCGAAATGTAGACCGTGCCCCATTTCGTGGGCCAGGGTAAATAGGGAGCTGTAGTCGTTGGTGTAGGACAGCAGCAGAAAGCTCTTTTTGCCGGGGCTGTAGGCGCAAAAGGCACCGCCGCGCTTGGTGGGGCGCACCCGAGCATCCACTAGGTTTTGAGTAAAAAATTCGCTGGCTCGACCGGCATAGACATCGTCAAACTTTTTGAGGGCATCCAGCAAAGTATCTACACCCTGGTCGTAGGAAATCGGCGTAGGCTCAGCGTCCCAAGGCGCGTAAACATCGCAGGTGCGGATGGTGTCACCGATCGCCCCAGCCTTCAGCTTGTAATACCGCTGCCATAGGTCAAAGCGCGCCTTGGTGCCGTTCATAATCGCCCAAAACACATCGGCGGGCACCTCATCCGCCAGTAGCTGTTTTTCCAGGGTGGATTTATAACCCCGCAGCTTATTTTCCGTGGCGTGGTCCTGGGCAACGGAACTCAGAATGTAGGTGTACAGGGAATTGTGAGTTTTGCTGACCTCGCGGACCGACTTGTAGGACTGGTATCGAATATCGCGATCGCCCTGGAAAATCAGCGCCGATAAATCCGCCTCCGTTTCCGCAACGGTGCCATCGGATCCCGTCACCGGCTCGTAGGTTTGCTGGCTAATATGCTCCGATCGCAACTGAATAAACGCCCGCCGCCCGGTAAGGCTATCCTGATTGCGCACCTGCTCCACCGCCTCGTCTAACCGGTAGGGCGCAAATTTGCCGATATTTTGCAGATAGTGACCGTAGCTGGCTAGAGAGGGGTGCTGTTGCAGGGTTTGAATCGCCGCCGCATCAAGGGTTTGCAATTCCAGCTCAAAAAACAGCAGGTCATTTTGCACCACCGTCAGCGCCTTCTGCATTTTGTCCATCGCCTGCTGCGCCGCCGTATCCGCTGTATCCGCCGCGAACACTAGGGACGGATAGCTATAGAGATAGTCAACGGTGCGATAAATGGTTTCTAGCTTGGTTAGCGCCTGGGCGATCGCCTCCCCGCCCGATTCAGCCAATACCGCCACTTTTCCCCGATAAGCCTCGCGAAATTCCGCCACCTGGGCTTGCACCGTTTCTAGATCGCCGTGGAATTTAGGATCATCAAAGCTGGCATAGAGGGCAGATAAATCCCAATCCTGCGATCGCTCGGTGGATGTTGCAGCGGTAGATGTTGCAGCGGTATCTTTCGCCGAGCCAATTACTGCGGTGCCGTCTGCCATAGTCCCAAACCCCTCTCAAGTTTCAACTGGTGCGCGTCATTTTATTTTAAGCAGATTGGGCAGTGAAGCAGCGTCAGCGCTGACTTGCAACCTACCTATGCTTGGAAAATGTAAGCGAAGATCGAGTCACTATCTTCCGTGAGGCAAGGAGCTAACGCTATAAAAGTTCTGCGCCTTGGCAGCACAGCTCCTAAGCAGTCCATGGCATATAATGCAAACGATTCTCATTAGAAGCATCATTGACTGCTGTCTCGTCATATGGTCACGCGACTTGTTGTCGATCACCACACAAACTGGCTTTTGCCCGGTAGCCCAGACGATCCGCGCCTATTCCATGCAGATCCGTCTGACCAAATATTGCTGTATCCCGACCCAATTGGGCAGGGATATCGGCAAAGTATTCAGCTACGGGACGACCTGACCTTGGTGATCATGGATTATGAAATCCACCGCGAAGTCCTATTCAACAGTTGGTTAGATCAAGAGTTCACCACCAAGTTTGAATTTCCTATCTCCCAAAGCAATGAGCGCACCAGTGACGTTCTCCCAGTCTTCAGCTCTCACTTCCTGAATGCTCTGCATAGAGGGCAGCAGGTTTTTGAAGTGGAAGTGATTTTTAGAGGACAGTCTTCCCTTCCCTATCTGCAAAATTGTGTCGAGCGTTATTCTTCGCGAACGCAACAGCTAATCAAAGAGACCATTCACCACATGTGTCGCTCTCGTGGCTTGCAGAAACTGGACTTTGCGAACGCTATCAATCGCTTAGTCGCGATGCTGGGTCGGAAGAATCCCTTTATCGAGCCCTATGGAGAGTCGCCTAATTCTGATCTGCCGAATCACCTTTACCTTTCCTCAATCGATATCAATCACGCTAATCGTTTGTCGCTAACGCCCGCAATGAAAGTGGTGATTGGGCAAATTCTGAGCTGCCCCTATCAAGGGGAAAACCGCCGTCGATACCTGGAGCAAAAAGCATTAGAACTAGTAGCGCTGCGAATTGCGGCGATCGCCCCTCCCCGCCTGCACCCTACGGACCTAGATTGTATTTACCAAGCGGCATCTATTCTGAAAAATCAACTGGTTAATCCGCCGACGGTGGAAGAACTCGCCCGGCAGGTGAATACCAATCGGCTCAAAATTAACCAAGGATTTCGCGAAGTTTACGGCACAACCCCTTACCGATATCTGCGGGAGTGCCGACTATTGATGGCGCAGCGGCTGCTAACGGATTCAACCATGCCTGTGGAGCGCATTGCCGCAGCGGTGGGATATAGCAGCCGCAACCACTTTGCCAAGGCATTTCGCAAACAAACCGGGCTCAATCCAAAACTATTCCAGATGCAGGTGTGGCCGGAGGCTAGCTAACAAAAAAGAAAGGGCAGAACTCGATCGCCATAAAAATCGAGTCCTGCCCTCCAATGACATTCGAGGCGTCGTCTCAGGATTTGCTTAGAACGTTACTGACAACGAAGCCCGTACGGTCAGCGGATCGCCAGGATAAATGCCGCGAAATTGTCCCCCCTCTGCCGATTCAATATAGTCAATGTCAAATAGGTTATCGATGTTGACCTGGATTTGCCAGTTGTCGCGCTTATAAAAGGCAGCGGCGCTGGTGAGGAAGTAGTCTTCAGCTTCAAAGGTGTTATCTAGGTCGATTTTGCGATTCCCGACGTAGTTAAAGCCTAGACCGAAGCCGAGCCCTTCCAGATCGCCCGATTGAATGCGATAGGTGGTCCAAAGGCTGGCGCTATGTTCGGGGATTCCAGGACGCCGGTTGCCCACCTCAAAGGTATTATCCTCAGTGATTTCGGCGTTGATATAGGCGTAGGAGGCAATGATATTCCAGCCGGGCAGAATTTCTCCGCTAATATCCAGCTCGACCCCTTGACTACGCTGTTCACCGGTGGCGATCGACGCTTGGAGCAAGGGATCGTTGGGGTCCGCCGTCGCTACGTTTTGCCGCGTGATATTGAAGTAGGTCAGGGTGGCGGACAGGCGATCGGGAATGATATCCGCCTTGACGCCGACTTCAAATCCTTCCCCGGTTTCCGGCTCTAGGACATTTCCATCGATGTCGGTCCCTGAGTTGGGGGTGAAGGATTGGGCATAGCTGGCATAAAGGGCGATGGTGTCGCTGGGCTGATAGACAATACCAATACGGGGCGTCACCGCATCGTCGTATTGTTCGTTTTCACTGGAGGCAAGAACGGTACCGTCTACTCGCGATCGCGTGGTGCTGCTTAGGCTCTGATCAACGCTGTCGTAGCGTAAACCAGCCAGCACAATCAGATTATCGGTGATGTAAATCTGATCCTGTAGATAAATTCCTAGGCGATCGACGGTTTCATCGTTAATCAGTTCAGTGGGTGAGCTATCCACATCAGGTCTCCGCCCTGAACGGACTGGGTCAAAAATATTGATAACGTCAAAAAATTCAGGACCGACTCGAGGGTCGAAAGCGCCTCGCCCTCCACCAAGATCCTCTTCACGGGAGAGGTCAACGCCGAATAGCAGGTTGTGTTTAATGGAGCCCGTGTTGAATTTACCTTGGATGTTGGTGTACAGGCTGTAATTATCGCGCTCGTTTTGCTGAGCAGCCAAGATCCGATTGACGTTTCCTTCGTCGTCAATAGCTAAAGGAACCGCAATTAGGTCATAGAAATAGTTGTCGGCAACATAACGGAATTCATTGCGGATCTGCCAGTTGTCATTGAACTTATGCTCCAGGGTGTAGCCTGCGCTGAAATATTCTTTTTCAACGGAATCTTGAGGGTCACTGAGGACAATACGGTCCAAAGGCACATCGGCAATACCATCGCCCAAAGCGGGGATACCAAAGTCGGCTGGATCATCGTCGTGAACGTACTCTGCGCTGACTCGTAGGGTGGTGCGATCGCTGATATCCCAAACGATGGTGGGGGCAGCAAAGAGTCTCTCGTAGTTGTTTTCAAAGCCGCGGAAACTTTCTTCGGTGCGGTACAGGGCATTCAGGCGATACCGCAGGCTTCCGTCTGCGTTGATGGGTCCTGAAAAGTCAATGGCGGGACTGAAAATCTCTCGATTGCCGGCCTGGAGCGAGAAGTTGTAGTAAGGCTCGAATAGGGGCTGCTTCGTGACCAAATTAATTAAGCCACCGGGATCCGCTTGACCGTACAGCACTGAGGCGGGACCTTTCAGAACTTCAATTCGCTCCAAATTAGCAACTTCCGGAGCCGCCGCATTGTTGCCGCCATTGAAAACCCGGAAGCCATCTCGCAAAATGGGCGATCCGAAATTACCAAAACCACGGATCGTAAACTGGGTGCCACGCCCGTCATCATTACCTTGATAGGTGACACCGGCAATGTTATCGAGCACATCTTCAATGCCTGTTGCCTGTTCGTCTTCAATAATCTGCCGGGGAATTACCTGAATCGATTGGGGAATATCCCGCAGGGGGCTGTCGGTCCGGGTGGCGGTGGTGGCGTCGGGAACGATGTAGTCATTCTCGTTTTCTCCCGTCACCCCAATCTGAATCGCTTCATCGCCCGCGTTGGCTTGAGGGATGCCTGGGGTAACGGCGATCGCCAACCCACTGTCCGTATTGATATCCACCACTGGCAGGGCTTGGGTTCCGGTAATGGACATCCGCACAATATTGCCGGGAAGGGCGTTGACCTGCACCACCGCAATGCCATTAGCTGGCTCAAATTCTAAAAACTCATCATCGCCAGGCAAAGCCAGAGTGGCATTGGGAATTTCAATGGTTAGGGCGTTGCCAGTGTTACTGGTGATAGACGTGGGCAATTCGCCAGTGGTTTCTAGCTGAACTTGCAAACCGTCCCCGGTATCGTCCAGGCGGATATCGGTAATTTCCAGTGGCGTAGCTTGGGCTAACTGAGCAGCAGACGGGGCGGTGGGGCGATCGCTGGTCACATCAGGAGTTGCCATTGCGATCGGCATCAATAACATTGGGGCAATCAGCGTTGGTCCACCGATTAATGCCCGTAGCCAAAAGCTGCCTTTACTCCGCTGGAACCCATGCTGCCTTGATTGGTACCGCTCAAAATTAGTCGCCATAACGCCACTGACCTCACATCGTTGCTATCCCTGCACCAGCACTTCCCATAGCTAAATTGGGCGCGATCAAGCCTGCAATTAAGCCTGCGACTGGGGGCAAAGGGAATTTGATATGAGGCAGATTAGGCTGATTTTCAGCAACAAACTAGAGGTTTTGGGCGCTTAACGCATTTTTTGCCGGGAGTTTCTTGCAGCGGCATCTTTCATGAAATACGAAAAAAGACGCTGCACATTTAGTCCGCCGCACACACGACACCTTTAGTGAATTCTTTTGTACAACGTCCCTTCAGCCGACCTTCCTCACGTCTGTCATTAAACGAGGTGTATCCGGAATAGGTCCTTAATCGACAAAAGGTCGGAAAGGCAGAACGAATGCCAGGGCCTCCCATTCTGCACATTTCCCTCTCAATTTGAGGGGTGCTTACATAAGGGCTCAAAGAGCCCTGAAACTGAAGGAAGCTTACCCGTCTTCATCGGAACTTCTTACTTATACGCGTTTTATAAGATTCAGTGAAGATCAAAAAATCCTATTGTTTTGCCCTGTGACTAATTTTACTCTGTACTTAAGTCGTTAGCAGAAGCGGCAACTTCTTAGAAAACTCGACTACTTCTTTCGCCACAGGTGAGAAAGTTCGAGCCATTCAGAGATACAGCTAAGCAACAATGCAAACGACTCAGCAGGCGATCAAAGCGCCTCACTTTTCCTCGTTCCGCATCTACAAGGTCTCTCTCTATGAAAAAAAATCACAATGAACAAACGCTCTCTATTAATCGGCGCGATCGCCGGTCTTGCAACAGTCGGTACTAGCGCGGTTGTTAATACGGACTCCGCCCAGGCGATGGACATCAAGTCCTACAACGTTATGGAGTTCAAGTCTCACAACGGTCGCAGCGGTCACGCCTTCTGGATGAAGGATTTGAATGACAAGGGCTTTGCCAGCGATCGCCACTTCATCTTCAAGGATGGTCCTGGTACCTTTACCGTTAACGAAACAACCGGTACGGCTCGCTTCACCGGAACCATCGTCAACGTCAAAGCGGACGACGAGATTTGGGATATCGACATCGATATGACCGAAATGCTCGGAAATCCCAAGTCCCTTAAAAAGGCTGGCTTGGCACCGAAAATCGCTGGCAACACCAGTGCAGAAAATGCCTACGCTGCCTGGGATTTCTACGACTTCGCAGGGGCTGGCGATATCAATCTGACCGGTCGGGGAGTGTATGAGGGTTCCACTCTATCCCTACGACAAAAGTCCAGCTCCTTGGGAATCCAGGTTGGCGAAGGTGCTAACGACAAGACTCGGGACTTGGGTCTGTCTTCCTGGTTCTATGCCGATGGTACGGTCAAGTACGACAAGGATCGCAGCGGCACCGTTGCATCCAACGAAATCCACACCATCAAAAATTCCTACGGCGACATCAACGTGAAGATTGATGCCCAGCCTGTTCCTGAGCCCATGAGCCTATTGGGTCTTGGCGCTGCCGCAGTTGGTATGGTCGGTTTGAAGCGTAAGCAACAGAACGCCGAAAGCTAAGGAATTCTAATTCCCACCAAAGCCCTGCGCTGTATGGTTTACAGCCCCTGGTTCTTCTGAGATGGGGTGCAGTAATCCTTACGGCGTAGGGCTTTTGAGCTTTTTGGGCGTGTCGAGGCGGTGACGGGCGATCGCTATAGCTGACGTGGAACTGGATGGGAGTCAGTCTGCGGTTCATCAAACTGCTTTAGCCAGGGATTAAACATGCCCCAAAGCGCCACAAACACTAGCCCCACTGAGCAAAGGGTATACATCAGCGCCATACCGGAACCGGGTTTGTTGCCGAAGACTGTAGTCAGCAGCGGCAGGGCGATCGCCTCAGATTGCATCGCGGGTTCAAAGACTTGATCCGCTAGGGGACCAGACAGAACGACAGCGCATAGGCTGGCCAGCTGTATCACTAGGGATTTTGCTGAGAATATTCGCCCTTGAATGTCGGGGGAGATCGCCTCCATCCAAAGGGCACCACGACAGCCTGCGAGAAGCGGAAAGTTCAGGGACGCTGAAATTTGAGCCGGCACCCAAGTGGTTAGTGATCGCCCCAAGCCAAACACAATTTTGCTGAGCCCCGCCCCCAGCATGCCGCCCAGGACTCCGCGAATTCGCTGCTTTGGTCCTCCCCACAACGTGACAATCACAGCGCTAGTCACCCCACCAACGCCAGCAGCGGCGACGATACTGGCCCAAACTTGAGCATCACCGCCTGACCGCGCCAGGATCATCGGCTGATGTAGGGTGCCCCCCAAATCGTGGACAAACGCGAACATCACCGACACCAGCAGTAGGGCCTTAAGGCTAGGCTGCTGCCAAATATGACGCAGTCCAAAGGTTAGCTGCTGTAGAAGTGGCTCCGACGGGTTGGTCTGTTGTGTCTTGGCGCGGGGAATGGGTGCCACCAGTAACGTTAGGAAGGCGATCGCAAAGGTAATCAAATCGATACCGATAATGCCCGACAAGCCAATTGTGGGATAGAGCACTCCCGCCAGGGCAGGACCGACAATATTGGATCCGTAGTGCACCACCGCTCCCATACCGCCCGCCCGAGTGTATTGGGATTTTGGCACCAGGACCGATAGCGACGCTTGATAGGCTAAGACTTGAATCTGCATAAAGCTGCCG
>JBCCTE010000043.1:0-11179 GCA_039198915.1 Cyanobacteria bacterium P01_D01_bin.73
TGAGGCGGTCGCGATCGCCAACTGCATTCAGCGCTCCTTGGAAAAGCCGCTCAAAGTAGAGACGCGCGAGGTTTTTGCCTCCATGAGCATCGGCATCGCAGCGCTGACCGAAGACTGTCAACGCCCTGAGGATCTGCTGCGTCATGCGGACACTGCCATGTATCACCACAAGCTTCATCCTCGAACGCCTTTCGCCATTTTCGACGAAGCGATGCACCTAAAGGCACGGGCGCGGCTTCAGCTTGAAATGGATCTCTATCGCGCGACGACCACCTTGGAGCAGCCGAGCGAGTGTCAAATGCAGGTGTATTATCAACCGATTATGGATCTGAGGACGGGGCAGCTAGCGGGCTTTGAAGCGCTGGTGCGATGGTTTCATCCTGAGCGTGGACTAATTTCCCCCGAGGAGTTTATCCCCGTGGCGGAGGAGACTAGTGCGATCGCCCACATTGGCAACTGGGTAATGAATCAAGCCTGCGGTCAGCTTCGACAGTGGCAGCAGCAGGCCTCCGCATCAGACAACCTATTTATGAGTGTTAACGTCGCCACCTGCCAATTCCTGCAAGCCGACTTTGTGGATCGCCTCGATCAAGTGCTCAGCACCCACAACATTCGCCCCCAGGATCTCAAGCTAGAAATTACAGAAACGGCGCTAATGCAAACAGTTGGCTCAGTCCAACAGGTTCTGAGCGCAATCCATAATCTGGGCGTAAAGCTCAGCCTTGATGATTTTGGAACTGGGTATTCCTCGCTGAGCTATCTGCATAAACTGTCCATCGACACCCTCAAAATTGATCGCTCTTTTATTAGCACCCACGAAAGTGATGGGGGGAGCATTGCAGAGACAGTCTTGATGCTGGCAAGGGGGCTGGGGCTGGAAGTCGTAGCGGAGGGCGTAGAAACATCGGATCAGTGCGAATGGCTGCGCGAATTGCAGTGTGACTTCGGTCAGGGATACTTATTCTCCAAGCCACTCCCTCCCCACCAGCTTGAAGATCTATTGCTTAAGTCTCATAGTCATACGCCTCGCGAGTTTCGGCAGCTTGCTTGAGGTCCATTGCGAATTGCTCAAAGGCTTTATCAAAAGGGGGAATATACCTCCCATAGAGCGGAAATAATATCCCGCCAATTTTTTCCGTCATCGAAAAGAGCACGGTTTTATCGTCTCGTTTTTCAAGGGTATAAACGCGATTCCCCTGGCGATCGCCCCATACCAACCTTGTTTCCGGCTCAAATTCTTTAACGTTCAACTTAAATTTCCTAGACGGATCAAGAGTAGAAATAAGCACCAGAGTTCCGCCTGGTTGGATATCACCTTCAACCGAAATCACGGTGGAATTCCACTGGGGATAATCAGCCGCCGTTGTTAACAAACCCCATACCGTTTTTGGAACAGCACTAATCAGAATAGAAACAGATGTGCTCCGACTAAATGCGGTCTTAACGGTGTTTGCCTGACAGTCTTGGGGCATGATTAGCAGTGTTTCTCGTAGAGCACAGTCTTGGGACGCGATCCTGGCTTAGCGGCGATCGCCCCAGCGCCAATTGATTTTTTCCCCCTTCCACCAGCAAACGGCAACTAACACTGCAGTAGAAAGAAAAACAATTGCTACGAATAGGGCAATGTTTCCACTTTGAGGAAGAGTGACGGCGCTTGCTGTGACGATTGCCAGGTGGAGCATCAAGACCACCCAGCCTTGCCAGGTCAGAGGGGGTCCCCAGCCAATCCCGTGTCTCTTCGCCGGAAACCAATACTTTTGTTGAGCCATAGCGCTACACCTATTTGAGGATAGTTCGCAGGATTGTCAATCGCTCGGGCAATGGAGCCACGGAGTTGGCTTTGGGATGGGGAAGGAGATTAATTGAAGCGATCGCCCGTAAAAGCATTTAAAGAGCAGTTCTAAACCGCAGCTCTAAATATTAGCCGCCTTACTTTTCTGTCATAACCCAACTCGGGATGAATAGGCTAAAGGTGCTTTGTGGCATCTCCACAGCTTTTGAGGGTTGAAATCTCAAGCTGCAATCAAGCTGCAATACTGAAATCAAGCTACTAGTTTCTACGGATTCACCGCGGCTGGTGAGTTAGATTTCATGGAATAACAGTTTTAATTTTTACGAAACTTATAAAAATTGAGGTGGCGCGTGAGTAACGGTGAATCACTCTCTCAGAACCCAGAAATAACGGGGTTTACAGCCATGTCGGGGCGATTTTTATCTCGCTGGATTAAGGCGATCGCCCTAGTGTTAATCCTGATTGGCATTGGCTTTCGCTGCACTAATTTAGACATCAAACCATTCTGGGAAGACGAGGTATACACCATTACCCGTACCGTTGGTTATCAGCGCGCCACCATCGAAAAGCAGCTCAATCAAACCCTGATAAGCGTCGCCAGTTTGGATCGCTACCGTGACCCCGGCTCAGGACAGAGCATTTTGGAAACGGCTCGCGCCCTAGCCAGCGCCTCCGAACATACGCCGCTATATTTTCTGCTGCTGCGACCGTGGACTCAGATTGTCGGTCACAGCGTCGCGGCGGTGCGATCGCTCTCGGTAGTCTTCAGCGTTATCGGGCTCGGGGTTTGCTATCTGCTGGGGCGATCGCTCTTTCCCGACGACGCAGCCACCGGTGATTCTGCTGGGTGGGGTGCCGCAACCGTTGTCGCCCTGTCGCCGATGATACTGCGCTATTCGCAGGAAGCTCGTCCCTACAGTCTGTGGTTTATTTTTATTGGGCTTAGCATCTGGGCGCTGCTGCGGGCATGGCGATCGCCCAGTCAAAAGAACTGGGGAATTTACGGACTCACCCTGGTCCTGGCGTTCTACACTCAGCTACTAACGGTGTTCGTGATTTTTGCCCAGGGCTGCGCCTTGGTGATTCATGGCTTTACCAGCAGTGCCACCGGCAGCGCTACTAGCGGCGATGTTGAAGACAATATTGAAAGCGGCATTGGCAGAAATACCGGAGGCAGCTTTAAAAACATCATCAAAGACCTTTGGCTACAGGGAACTCTGAAATCCTGGGGGCTGACAACGCTGATTAGCGCGATCGCTATGAGCCCCTGGCTTGCCTTAGCGTTACTGCGGCGCACCAGCATTGGCTATCAAACCAACTGGTTAAAAGATCCCCTAGAGTTCCCGGTCTTGTTTCGCCGTTGGGGCACCGGGTTTAGCTATGCCTGGCTCGACTTTACGAAGGAGACGAGGGGACTGTGGTTTATCGTGGCGGCTGTTCTAATGGTGGGCGTCGCGATCGCCACCCTATACCTATGGCGCCAAACCCAAAGCCGCAACACGCCGAACCAACAGCGAGACGGGATAACGCTCCTGCTCTGCACCACCGTTATCCCAGCCCTAATCATCGTGCTGATGGATGTCCTTCTCGGCGGGCGACGCTCTACCGTTAGCCGATACGTCATCCCCGCCTACATGGGACTGACCATAATCACTGGTGCGGCTCTGGGCATTGCCCTGGCGGGGAAAACTGGAGAGGCGCGATCGCCCCTTAAAAAGTTGGGATTGGGGGCAGGAGCAACGGTGTTATTTGTGATCAGCTGCTTCTCCTGCGTACAGCTCAATCAGGCAGAAACCTGGTGGGGTCTTTCCAAAGGGGTCAACCTATTTGCCGAAGCTATTCGCGATAATCCCCAAGCCATTGTGGTTAGCGATCGCCGCATCGGGCAGACTCTGGAGCTAGCCTACAGCCTGCCCGATAATCGAGAAATTTGGTGGACCAAAAACGCACAGGAGCTTCCCCCAACCCTGCCGGACTCCTTGGAAGATAAGGCGATCGCCCTATTTTCCCCATCGGATGCCCTGAAATCAGCGATCGCCCAGCAGCGAAACATCCCAGAAGAATCAGCCTACAGCGGCAGCAACCTGGACCTGTGGATTCTACCTGCGCCTTAAATGGGTTGCAGCTTGCCAGAGTTTCCAGCGCTCCCTCATTCCAGCGCTCCCTCAATAGAAGTACGGATCAATAGAAATACGGAGCATTGCGAACAAATCACCACACGCACTTTCACTTTCCCTACAAAGGGGAATTTGAAGATTCTATACTTCGCGGCGATCGCCTCAAATAAATTAATTATTTCCTGATCGCATGGAAAACCCTTCAAGGGGAAGACCCTATAAGGGATTAACCCCTCGGAATTAACGGTTATGGCGATGAAACAAAAAAAACATGGCTTTAGATAAGCGACAAATACTAGGAAAAAGCACAGTGTAGGCGTGCAAGCTCAATTGACAATGTTGCCGTCTACGTATTTACACGGTAAAGTGGGAGGAGATTACCCAAGGTAAATACGAGCCCATGTACTCAACTGCTACAACGACGACTGAATCCCCCCGTCCCTTCCTGACTTGGCAGCGAGTATTGGATTGGGCTCAAGAGCATTACCGCTGCCGCACCTTTGCAAAGGATGAAAAGATCCCTACCCGTCCAGGGCTAATTTACCTAGTGGAACGGGGAGCCGTTCGTTTGGTGGGAACATCCTCTGCGCCGTCGGTGGCTGCGGATCCCGTTGATGGAGAGGACGGTTCTGAGAGTGATGTGGAGCTAGAGGAAGCGTTTTTGGGCTTTGTTGGTGCGGGTCAGCCCTTTGAAATCGTGGCTCAGTCCCCATTTTCCCTACAGAGCTACGCCCACGTTGATCGCACCAGCGTGCTGTGGATGTACTGGAATGACCTAGAGAATTGGCCCCACTTCCGGCGGGAGGTATTAGATGCCTTCCGATATCAGCACCAGCGGAAGCTGCTGTGGCTCAGCACGCTGGGTCAGCGCCGCACTATTGATCGTCTGTTGGGCTATCTCACGTTGCTGGTGGAAGAGTTTGGTCAGCCCTGTGATCAAGGATACTGCCTGCCTTGGCCGCTAACCCACGCGCAGATTGGTAGCGCGATCGGTTCGACGCGGGTGACGGTAACCCGGCTAATGGGGAAATTACGGAAGCGCAATTTGATTTGTCAGCAGGGCGATAATCTAATCTGCCTGTCCGCAGAGGTGATGACCCACTCCAAGCCCATGGGTGGCATTAACCGAATCGAGAACTAACGATGTTGCGACGGGTGCTTGATTTGAGCGCTGCTACTTAAGTGCGCTTAGCGCTTAGGTTCCAAGATTTGTACAGGGTGCGTATTACCGGGGATAAAGCGGTTAAGGCTGCTTTATCCCCATTATTGTTTCTCCGAATCGTTTAGTGGGACGAAGCGGCAAAGGTAGCCTGGACTGCGTGCTAGACGTTTTCTAGGGTGATAGTGCCGTCTTCTGCGACCCACGCGATTTGTTTAATGTTGCGACGGCGGATGCGATCGCGCAGCACATCTTCAGACTCTTCCATAAGCTGAAGTTCGATGCGGCTTTGGGGTTCTTCGATGCGGCGGTTGTGGGCGTAGGCAAAGGCTGCGGCTTGGCTTTGGGGCGATCGCGGTATGACCAGGCAGTCGCTGACAGGAATGGTGTCCGGCAAATGGTCCGTTTTTAGGAGGACCTGGTGTAGAGGTTCAACATTGAACGAAAAACCAATGCCGGGGTAGCTGGTGTCTTGGGAATGGTAGAGCCCCAGTAGTTGGTCGTAGCGTCCTCCTTGGGCGAGGAGAGCATGACCGGTGGGGGCAGCGCTAACCACGTCAAAAATAATACCGGTGTAGTAGTTGAAGTGTTGGACCAGGCTGAGGTCGAGGATGATGGGCAGGGCTTTGCCTCGAGCTTTGCCGCAGTTTTCCAGCAGGTCGATTAGATTCTTTAAATCGTTTAGGTGGCGGGTTTGGTCGGGATTTAGGTCCCAACCGCCAACTTTGCCTAAAACTTCCTTGGGCTCCCCGCGTAGGTCGAATAGCATCAGGGCGCGATCGCGTAGCTCCGGTGATAAGTCCAGCGCTTCAATGGCGAGCCGGTCAAGTTTGCCTAAGGCGCGGCGGATGGGTTTCTGCTGTTCCTCTGGGAAGTCTGCCAGAAGCGATCGCGTTAGTTCCGCCTCCCCTAGCAGCAAGTGCCAATTGTCCAAAGCCAGTGCTTCTAGGGAATCCGCCAGCAGCAGCAGCACTTCTGCATCGGCTAGGGTGCCGCCAGTTCCCAGTAATTCAACGCCGGTTTGAAAAAATTCTCGCTGACGGCTGGAGGCGCCGGGGGGGGGCTCGCGAAATACAGTGGCGCTGTAGCAAAGCCGCTGGGGATGGGTGACCCCTGCCATGCGGGTAACGGCGGTGCGGGCGATCGACGCAGTCAGCTCCGGTCGCAGCCCCAGGCTACCGTCCTCGCTATCCTGAATTTGAATCACCGTTTCTCGGCGCACCGCCCCCCCGGCCACCAGCGTATCAACCCGCTCCAAGGTCGACGTCATAATCCAGTGATAGCCCCACTGTTGAAACACCTCTTGCAGTTTGGTCTCAATCCAGTGCCGCTGCACAACGTCAATGGGCAGAAGGTCTTTCGCCCCCAAAGGCGGTTGATAGCTCATGGTTTTGGCAGGATACGGGTACTGAATTTGAGGTGAGAAGAGTGGAGTTGCAGGGGCGTTGGGGGAGGGTGGCAAGAAAAGGGCGGTAAAAATGCAGTACAGTTTAACCGCTTGGAACTGTTGACCCTAGCTTTAAGTCCCCAATTGCACGCTTCAGTGTAAAACGCCCGCGACGTTTATGGAATCGTGATGGCTATGAAACCGCGCCACGCCAGGGTTCTACGACTGTGCTTTTTGAAGCACTCCTGATTGCCGAATCCGCTGTTCTTTATCTGCTTCTTAAGTCTGCCCCGCCAGTGTCTCCGCAAATTTCAGTTATTGCTCCGATTTATAACGAGGTGGATAGTCTGCCTCACCTGTTGCCGGCGATCGCCACGAGCCTAGAAGCAACGGGGCTGACCTACGAGGTTATCTGCGTAGACGATGGTTCCCAAGATGGCTCCACAGAGTGGCTGCAAGAGCAGGCCAGCATTCGACCGGAACTGGTGGCGGTGATTCTGCGTAGAAATTACGGACAAACCGCCGCCATGTCCGCTGGGTTTGATCAGGCGCGGGGCGAAATTATTGTGACCCTGGATGCGGATTTGCAGAACGACCCGGCGGATATTCCAGCGCTGCTGACGAAACTGGACGAAGGCTACGACGTGGTGACGGGGTGGCGTAGAAAGCGCCAGGATGCAGCGGTTACTCGGCTGCTGCCGTCAAAAATTGCCAACTGGATTATCCGCCGGGTGACGGGGGTCCGGGTGCGCGACTACGGCTGTTCCCTGAAGGCATACCGGTCGGAGCTGGTGGCGGACTTGAATTTATACGGAGAGCTGCACCGGTTTTTAATTGCCCTGGCTTATATGGAAGGTGCCCGCATTACGGAAATGCCGGTGCGCCACCACGCACGACAGTTTGGTCAGAGTAAGTACGGGCTGGGACGAACGGTGCGGGTGATTATGGACCTGTTGACCATTTGGTTTATGAAGAAGTTTCTGACCCGACCGATGCATGTTTTTGGCACTTGGGGGTTGATACTGCTGACGCTGGGGGCGGTTTCCGGGGGGTATTTGTCGGTCCTAAAAATTGCGTTTGGCGCAAGCATTGGTGCCCGCCCGCTGCTGCTGTTGGCGATCGTTTTGCTGCTAAGTGGTCTGCAATTTTTCTGCTTTGGCTTGCTGGCAGAGCTGCAAATGCGCACCTATCACGAATCCCAAAAGCGCCCCATTTATCGAATTCGTGAAACCATCCGCAGCGAATCAGTTTAAAAATACGCTGCTGAGATTCGCCACCGTTTCGACTGGTTACTTTTTCCGTCCGCCGAAGAGCCCGCCAAAGAGCCCACCGTTGTCGGATTTATTTTTGCTGCTGGAGCTTTGTCCTCGCGATCGCGAGCTAGAGGAAGCGGAACTTGAGCTGGAGCCCGACTGTTTCGCTAACTTTTGCTTTGCGGCGGTGGCGATCGGGTGACCCGGCTCCAGGGCAAGGGCGCGGTTTAGGTGAACCTTCGCCAGCGTCGCCTGGTTCTGCTGCAAATAAACTTGCCCCAACAGCGCATGGCACGCGGCATTACTGCCATCACGCTTCAAAGCATCCTTCAGCTCCTGCACCGCCATCGGCAACTGTCCCTTATTCACCAGTTCTGTGGCTCGCTGAAGCGCCCGTTCAATAAAACTAACGCCCACCGTTGGAGCGTCGGAGCCTTCAGCGGGGGCGGGTCGGGGTGGCGCAGATTTGGGCGGTGGCGTTGCGGTGCCGGTGGGTCGTGGGGAAGTGCTGACCTTGGGAGAGCTAACGGCTTTGCTGCTGCGCGCTAGGTACACCAGGTTGAGTTCGCTGATGGTGGCGATCGCTGCCAGCGTCTTCCTCAGATCCCCGTACTGAATTTTTGATACCTGTTCAATCAAGCGATTGTAAGCGCCCTGTAAATCCGACTCCTTGCGAAGCTGCTCCGCTAAGGAACTTCTCATGGGAATTGAAGTGGGCTTATCCGCCAGTCGCCCTTGAATCACCCGCAACACCGCCTCATGGTCTGCCCGTTTTCCGTCGTTAGACAACGTGGCATAGGCGGGATTGACCAGCTTTGACATCAAATCCTTAGCGTACTCTTTTCCCTCCGGCGTCTTGGCTCCACAGGTGTCCGGGTGAAGCCGCGGGGCAATGCGAAGGTAGCGCTTACGAATGCCTCGGCTTGCACTGGTAAGTGGAATCCCTAGAATGGCGTGGTGATCAATGATATCTAAGGCGAATAATCCGCGATTAATCTCGAAAGACATGGCGCGTGGGGTTAGGTTGAATCGAGAAAGGCAATTTGGCGGGAGTAGGAGGCCGACGTTGGGCAAGCCAGGTGGGGCTGATTTTCAGTAGCCGATTGTTAATCCCGTAACCAGTGTACTGTGGCTGAGACAGCCTGCGCTGGTTTAAAGCATCAATACAAATCCGGAGCCGATCGCCCCAATATCACCCCAATATTTCATCTCAAGACTGAGGGCAAAGCAGCGAGCTGTGATAGTCTCCTCTGCCCTGCCCTGGGACGCTTCTAGGGCACTAATTCCCGCCTTCTGCATCCGATAGTCAGATGAATCGACTTTAGATAGAACGTAGATTTACAGCACCATTTTTTCTGTGAGCTTGGAAACATCGTGGGCTGGAAGCGCAACGAAGATCACAGCTCCTAGTTGCGATATGCGAAGTCAGCGCTGGCTTCTTGGAGAACGGCGTTGACGGATTGCTGGGCGTAGACCAATGAGGCGCTGCCGAGAAGGACGGCGGTTAGGACGCCTGCCGCCATCATGAGGGGGCTGGGGCGATCGCGGCGGAAGGAACGCGGGGTGGTGGTGGTGCTAGCGATCTCGCTAAGGGGGCTAGGGGCGGTGATGTCGTGCTCCAGCTCGCGGGCGAGACCGGTCCAGCTGTGGCATTCGTAGCTGGCGGAGGGGATGAGTAGGGGAGAAGCGACGAAGGAAGGGGTGGGGCGGACGGAGTGCTGAGTCATGGTTCGGATGAAAGTCTAAGGATATCGACGGTAGCGATCGCGGTTGCATGCTCGGTGAGCGCCCGTTTCGCTGACAAATTCAATATCCTTGTTTTTCCCAGGCTTCACCGTGTCGGGGATCAGGTTGTCCCTATGACGTTTCGCAGTGATTTTTATGACTGAACTCGCGATCACCACTGACGGATTACCGTATATTTTTTGACGGTCGACACGCCTTCCGTGTGACTTGGATCACTGATCTAGGCTTACGCTCCACCGGTCCCTGGTCCGTCACCCAGTTCCAAGCATGCTAGCTAATCCAGTTAACCAGCACGCTGGGGGCGGGCAACAGCACCGTCGCGGCGATCGCCAGAGTCACCAGCCCGATAAAATCCCGAGCATTGTTCAACTCTGAAACATCGTTTAGGGCGGGGCGATCGCCAGCGGGTACGAAAAACAACATCAGCGCCACTATTAAAAACTCTGTACGGGCGATCGCCAGCCCCAACAGCACCAGCCGGGTCACCTGTCCCACAATGGCTCCCACCCGTTGCCCCAACATGGCGTGGATAATACGCCCACCGCTGAGGGATCCAATGGGCAGGAGCTTCAGGGCAATAAACCACAGACCGATGTATCCGGCGATCGCCAAAGGCGTCAGTGCCAGCCCCTGGGACTCGGCAGGAAAGCTTGATAGCGTCATCTTACTGAGCAGCAGCAACAGCAGCGAACCGCGCGGATCGAGTGCGTTGATATTAAGAACATGGGGGACAACGGCGCTACTCTCCAGCGGCACCAGAATGGACTGACTTAAGCCAACCCCCAGCACCGGCAAAGCCACCAGCAGCCCCAGCCAGGTACTGACAACGCTGATGTCCAGCAGGGCTTTGCGGTGGGGAATGGGCCCCTGAAGCTTGGCGTAGGCTCCCAAGGTGCCAAGAAACATCGGAGCGGGCACGAAATAGGGCAATACCGCTGGGATACGGTGTCGTAGCGCCATCAGGTAGTAGCTACCCTCGTGCACCAGAAAAATTGCCACCAGCGCCAGCCCGTAAGGTAGCCCGTGCTGAAAAAATTCCCAGTTCCGCTCGGGTCTCAGTTGATTGTTAACAATTTCTGCCCCCATCAGCGTGGTGGTGAACAGGGTAAGTAGCAAAAGCAGCGGCGCAATTATGGCTTGATATTTCACAAACCACTGTCCCTGGGCTTGGATCGCTGCCTCGTCGGGGGAAGCAACGGCGAGCTGACGACCTACCGTATTGTCTGCGGCCGCTTCGGTCATACGCTTGACCCCACCCTTTAAATCAGCAAAGTCATTCGCTAAGGCATCTTCAGAGGGCGATTTTTTTGCGTAGGGATTAGTAACAATGGCAAAGAAGGGTTTGCCATGCTGGCCCTCCTGGAGCAGCAGTAGGAAGCGATCGCTAAAGGTTTGGGACAGCTTTTGGCTAATGGTGTTGTAGGCGGCTTCGGGATTGGTGCGAAGCTGGCCGTGGCAAATGGCTGCCTGGGGACGATACTCGACTTGCCGTAGGTAAAACGTGGACCAGGAGAAGCAGGCTTCAAGCCGCTCCTCTTCCTGCCGGTTGAGCAATCGCGGTATTTTGGCGTCCAGTCTGCCCTCTAGGGCTGAGCGAATGGTGGACAGAGTTGGTGGTTGATCAAAGGAGCTGGAGCCTAGGGCTGGGGAGCTAGCGTCTTCATTGGAGGCAGAGGAAGCGCCGTCGTTTTTTTCGAGGGGATGAAAAAACTAATCCCCTCGAAA
>JBCCTE010000044.1:0-11164 GCA_039198915.1 Cyanobacteria bacterium P01_D01_bin.73
CGGCTGTTTCGCCCAGTAAGCCATAGCCAAGCTACGGACAAACCAAAGCTGAAAGAGACCGACTCGTGGACAATGACGAGGCGATCGCGCGGGTCACTTTTCCGATGCCTGCCGTCGCCGTCCCCGCCAGCCCAGCATTGCCGCTCCCGTAGGTTTGGCGCTGCTATTCCGTTGGAGTTGGTAACGGTGGGCTCGGGGCGATCGCTCCAGTCCCAAAAAATGCGGAGTCGAACCGCAACGCATGGCGTCTACCAGGATCTCGTTTAAAAGACGAGCCAAACCTTTTCAGGGTTTGGGTTGGTTAAAAGACAGGGATCGAACCTGCACGGGCTTGCGCCCAATAGAACCTGAATCTATCGCCTCTACCAATTTGGCTACTTTTGGGATCTCGATGCAGGAGTCGAACCTGCGTCAACTGGCAACTTAAGCCAGCGCGTCAACCACTGCGCCAATCGAGAGACGTGAACACTTGGAATACGCGGGGGCAATGGTTAGCGCCGCGCACCGACCGGGCATACAGAACCCAAGTCAAAAATGCTGCACGCTGATTATTTTAACGAGGACATTTCCTCAGTTGCTCTCCTCTGGCGCTGGCACTTCTTCCGCGCGGTAAAAAACGAACTGCGTCGCGACGCCGAGACTTTCCACCTCATAGCTCGGCAACTGTCCCGACAAGAAATCCGGCAATAGCGAACTCGCCGTCAGCGTGGTCTTGTAATGGCTCACTACACCCAAATTGGTCCGCTCAGTGCCCGACTCAATCAGCCCCTTAAGCTGCGGTCTCAAATCTGCCACCACCTTGCGGCACTGCTCCTGAAGATTAATCCCAAAGGTGTTGGACAACTTCGAACAACTCTCCGTCTGCAACTTCTCCACCAGCTTGTGGCTCGCCTCCTCCGCATAGGCTTCCGGCGACGGATTAGTCAGCGCCAACCCTCCACCCACTGCCACCAAAGCCACCAAGCCAGCAATCAACTTCATCAATCACTCCCCAAAGAATTGTCACAACATTACAGCCGCTACATTTCCAATCTATCCAATTCCACTGCTCCACTCTTTTTTCGCAACTTAATGGAGCTGATGTTGGGCGATCGTGTTACCCTAGTTCGGCTAATTCACAAATCGCACACCCAAGATTTCGGGTTTAGGCAGCAGCATCGGGAATTTTTCCCAAATTGCATAACGCTAAAAACAACTTGGGTGGAGGCTAAAACCCGAAAAGGAGAAAAATAATGGCAGTAGTTTCTTTGGCGGAACTCCTGGAAGCAGGGGTTCACTTTGGCCACCAGGCCAGCCGTTGGAATCCTAAGATGGATCCCTACATCTTCACCGCCCGTAACGGCGTCCACATTGTCGACCTGGTACAAACCGCCCAGTGCATGGAAGTGGCGTACCAGTATTTACGCACCGCTTCCGAGCAAGGCAAGCACGTCTTATTCGTCGGCACCAAGCGTCAAGCTGCGGGCATCATCGCCCAAGAAGCAACCCGCTGCGGTGGCTACTACGTCAACCAGCGTTGGTTGGGTGGAATGCTAACTAACTGGTCCACCATCAAGGGCCGGGTTGAGCGCTTGAAGGAGCTGGAGCGCCGTGAAGCTACCGGAGCTTTGGACCTGTTGCCCAAGAAGGAAGCCTCTGTTTTGCGCCGCGAGCTGGCCAAGTTGAAGAAGTACCTCGACGGCATCAAGCACATGCGCAAGCAGCCGGACATCGTGGTCATCATCGACCAACGCCGGGAGTATAACGCCGTTCAAGAGTGCTTGAAGCTGGGCGTGCCCATCGTGTCTCTGTTGGATACCAACTGCGATCCCGATGTTGTGGATGTACCCATCCCTGCAAACGATGATGCTATCCGCGCCATCAAGCTAATCATCGGCCGCCTGGCTGATGCGATCTACGAAGGTCGCCACGGTGAGCTAAGCACTGATGATTACGATCAGTATGATGCTGAGTCCTTCGAAGATGAGGTCTACGAGGATGAAGAAGCTGCCCCTGAGGAAGAGGCGGCTACCGCAGCAGGCTAAGTCATTCGGTTGGTTCCAGTACCCCATTGAGAGTACGGAGTTGATGGTAAATAAAGCAGCAGCCGAGAATGCCAGTCATTTTCGGTTGTTTGTTTTGGGAGCAAATGGTCGATGGGATGATATTTCCTGCGATTCCCCATAGGATTAGTCTTAGACCTTTACTAATCCACCATGGCGGAAAACGTTACGGCGAATCAGGTTAGAGTCCTACGGGACCAGACCGGCGCAGGAATTATGGATTGCAAGCGCGCCCTTGTGTCAGCCAATGGTGACTTGGTCAAGGCTCTGGAATGGTTGCGCCAACGAGGAATTGCGGCGGAATCTCCGAAAATTGGGCAAACCACGGTGGAAGGGGCGATCGCCAGCTACATCCACACCGGCAACCGCATCGGCGTCCTAGTAGAACTCAATTGCCAAACCGACACGGTGGCAAAGCATCCCGAGTTTCAAGACCTTGCCCACAACATTGCGATGCAAATAGCTGCCTGTTCTCAGGTTCGCTACATTCAAGTCGCTGATATCCCGAAGGCGCTAATTCTGAAGGAACAAGCGCTAGAGATGGGGCGAGATGATTTGGCGGGCAAGCCGAAAACTAGCAAGATACAAATTGCGGGTGATCGAGTGCAAAAGCGCCTCGAAGATATGTGTTTACTAACTCAGCCCTATATCCGCGACCAAAGTATTAACGTAGAAGAGCTGGTGCAAAAGGCGATCGCTCAATTCGATGAAAACATCCAGATCCGTCGTTTCAGCCGCTTTGTTCTAGGCGAAGAAATTGACGGTAGTTTGACCGACTCCCCTAAAGAAGGGTTATGAAACTCGAGAGAGAACGTTTAAGACGACGAGCTTAAGGCAAAGAGCTTAAGGCGAAGCATTAGATATAGTCGCAATCGAACAAACAAGGTCGGGCGAAGATTTAGGTAGCACATCCTCCTATGGCTGATTTAATCCAAGGCTTAGAAAGTAAGTTGCAAGGGTTGTCCAATGAAACTCAGGCGATCGCCCAGCAGCTCTATGATGCTGATCATAACTATTTAGAAATTCTGGGAAAAACAGCACGACAACAACTCATCTTGGCGTGCTATCAAATCTGCACAACTCAGTATCCCGAAGAGTTCTTAGTACTGGAAACGGAGCAAAAAAAGGCACTGCAAAATAAAGTTAAATTTTTGGCTTCAGAGTTACAGCAATATCTTCTTTCTGTATTAGAGCTAGATGTGGAGCTGCGCCCGAGTCACCCTGATAGTTTCCAGGAATTTATCATTAGTAGCTTGTTTTCTAACGCAAAAGTCTCTAGAAAGCGTCGCGGTAAAAATTCCCGAAAATTCCCCAAAGCAGATAGATCTGACGAATCCAGTGAAGAAAGCAACAGGACACTAGTCGTCTTAAGCGAAGACTTTGCTGTAGGTGAACTCTCAGAAAGTGGTTTATCCCCGGAACGTTTGGCAGAAGCGTTGGCTAATGCTCTTGAGTCTGTAATTTCCGAAGACAAGGATAGTAGTGAAGCAGGCAAAGATGACAGTGATGGTAATAGTGAAGGCGATGAGATTATCGAATCAAAGAGCAGCGAAGAAGAGGAGAATGATGAGTCTAAAAATCAGCTAGATTCTAATGATATTGATCGGGTCATCAAGAAAAAAGTAGATTCTGATTTAACTGTTCTAGAGACGGAGTCTGATGGCGTTGAAGATAAAAATATTGACATTGATGCTGATTCAGAATCTATTTCATCTGCCAGCGAAACCGAGGATAGAAGTTATGAGGAAAGAGATGCTGATGCCAGCACTACAATTGATGGCGATCGCCCTGATACGGATCAAGAAGTAGCTGAAGTATCCGAAAGCAGCGATGTTAGCAGTAGCTTTTTAGGCCAATACTTTGCGTCAAACGAGACTAGTAGCGACGGTCAAGATAAAGGGGACGAAGCTCCTGGAACCACAGTTGGTAGCGCTAATAGCAGCATTGAAAACCTTGGTTTATCTCCCTTGGAATTAGGTGGCGCAGATTTGGATGATGCGAGTCTACTCCTAATCAATGACAACGGTTCGACTCCCTCAGTAGAGATTACTCAAAGTCAAGTGCCCCATGAAATTATGCAGTGGCAGCGATCACGAGAGCGCCTCGTGCTATCAAGCCTGCAAAAATTTTCCTATCGCACCAATCGACTACTCAGAACCAGCAAAGCCATTCCCGAACCCCTCGCCAACCCGTTCATTGAAGGCGACCTTTCACTAAGCCGTGACTCGTCGTCCAAAACCCCTAACCTCTTGGCACTGACCATTGAGCCGACCAAGGCCCCGCCGATAGATGGACAAGGTAAGCCGATGCGGATGGTAGCTGTGCACCTAAACCTCAGCGATTTGGAGCTGGCTAATCCTGAATTGCGGCGGCAATCGCTTAGAATTCGTAAGCTTTTTAATCAGCTAGAAACCCTAAACCAGCGGCACCAGGATGCCCAGAAGAAACTCAATATCGCCCAGGCAGATGTTGCGTGGCGCAATAGTTGGTCTAACGAGATCTAGAACCGGATAACCGGCAGGGCAGCAATATGAATAAAAACGCGGTTATGGCATGCGATGCAGCTTACCGGTAAGCCTGCCGTGCTTGTACTGGCATGTCGATTTTTCCTGGCGATCGCTCTAAACACGGTTGCCTAATAAGCCACCTTGAAGGCTTACAACAGTACGCCGGCTGAAAAAAAGACGCTGAAAGGATTCGGATAGGGCTCCAAAATGCCCGTGATAGAGTATTGGAGGTTCAGCATAGACATTGGCTTAGACAGCTCTACCACTAGCCCGAGAGATTAGCCTGGTAGCCGTTCCAACGCCCAAAAATACTGCAAAGACACGCTGAACCGATGCGCCCTTCCTAATCCTGTGTAGTTATGAGAATTCTGATCACCGGTGGCGCGGGTTTTATTGGCTCGC
Source organism: Cyanobacteria bacterium P01_D01_bin.73 (assembly GCA_039198915.1). Lineage (GTDB taxonomy): Bacteria > Cyanobacteriota > Cyanobacteriia > CACIAM-69d > CACIAM-69d > CALGDE01. The sequence goes on from JBCCTE010000044.1 coordinate 4,952, forward strand.
ACCTCATTGATCGCCTGATGAACGCCGATCACGATGTTATTTGTCTCGATAACTTCTATACGGGACACAAGCGTAATATTCAACACTGGCTAGGTAACCCAAATTTTGAGCTGATTCGCCACGATATCACCGAGCCTATCCGCCTAGAGATCGACCAGATCTATCATCTAGCCTGTCCCGCCTCCCCCGTTCACTACCAGTACAACCCGGTTAAAACCGTTAAAACCAATGTCACCGGCACCTTAAATATGCTGGGGCTGGCAAAGCGAACGAAAGCCCGGTTTTTCCTAGCGTCGACCTCGGAAGTGTACGGCGACCCAGAAGTTCATCCCCAAACCGAAGACTATCGCGGCAACGTTAATCCCATCGGTCCCCGCAGCTGCTACGACGAAGGCAAGCGCATTGCTGAAACTCTGACCTTCGACTATCACCGCCAAAACGGCGTCGATGTGCGAGTGGTGCGAATCTTCAACACCTACGGCACTCGGATGTTGGAAAACGACGGGCGAGTGGTTAGCAACTTTGTGGTTCAAGCGCTGCAAGGTAAGCCGCTGACGGTTTATGGCGATGGCTCCCAAACCCGCAGTTTCTGCTATGTGTCCGACCTGGTAGAAGGGTTTATTCGCATGATGAATAACGAGGAGCACATTGGTCCGGTGAACTTGGGCAACCCGGATGAGTACACAATTTTGCAGCTAGCGGAAGCAGTGCGAAATTTGACCGATCCCAGTCTTGAGATCAACTTCAAGCCATTGCCCCAGGATGATCCCCGCCGTCGCCAGCCGGACATCACCCGTGCCAAGACATGGCTGGATTGGGAACCGACGATTCCCCTGAACGATGGGCTAGACAAGACCATTGGTTATTTCCGAGACTATCTCAGCAAGAAGTCCGGCTAAGGGCTGCTACTAACCACATATTAAGCAAGCTCTTAACTTGTCCATCAGTGAGCAAGCAATGAGCAAATAGCTTTTAAGAAGCCTGTAGGAAACGCGATTATGCCGTCCTACAGGCTTTATTTCTGGCAGGCTGTGCACTCTGGGGCGGAAAAGCTACGGCTGAAGGTGATCGTACTGGTCTTGTCTCCGGGAAAGCTAGTTAGAAGGAAGCAACCAATAGAAAGCGGCCGAGTTTCTCCTGTTCCAGTGCCTTTTTCGGTGAATAGTCATTCCAGGTCCGTAGGAAGGGGTGACTCATTGTGTGGGGCGATCGCCCGTCTTCTCGTTGCTTCTACTGAGAGAAGTTCTATCGAGAGACGGCGAATGCTTACCACAGGGGGTCAGTTACCCAACAGATTTGCTATGACAGGAACGACAGGATCGGCAATAGCAGGGTCAACCCAGTTTTCAGGTGCGTTGGCTTAGCTTACAAACCAGTTACGAACGATCAGCACACAAAACAATTAGTTTTTAAAAAGGATCTTAGCTATGCGCGTATGTGTTATTGGTACCGGATATGTTGGCTTAGTAACGGGGGTTTGCTTGGCCCATGCAGGGCACCAGGTCATATGCGTTGATAACAACGAGGAGAAGGTGAAGCTGATGCGCTCCGGTCAGTCCCCAATCTACGAACCGGGGCTGTCGGAGTTGATGCAGAGCTGTATGCAGAAGGGGGCGATCGAGTTTACAGCGGACCTGGCTGCCGGCGTCGAGCACGGCGAGATTATGTTTATCGCGGTGGGTACGCCTCCTCTGCCGACGGGAGAAAGTGACACCCGCTATGTGGAGGCAGTGGCTCGCGGCATTGGCTCTAACTTGAAGGGCGGCAGCGAATTCAAGGTCATTGTCAATAAGTCAACGGTGCCCATTGGTTCCGGTGACTGGGTGCGGATGATTGTGATGGATGGCTTTAATGAGGCGAACGAAGGGGCAAGCGAGCCGTCCTTTGCTGTGGTCAGTAATCCTGAATTCCTGCGGGAAGGTTCCGCCGTATTTGATACCTTCAACCCCGATCGCATCGTCCTGGGCAGCAACGAAGCTCAGGCACTGGCGATGATGGAGAAGCTGTATCAGCCGATTATCACCCGCGAGTTTGCTGAGGATAAGGACATGCCTCAGGTGCCGGTGGTTAAGACTGACCTAAGTTCGGCGGAAATGGTGAAGTACGCGGCGAATGCCTTCCTGGCGACGAAGATTAGCTTCGTGAACGAGGTGGCGAATATTTGCGATCGCGTTGGAGCCGACGTGGTGCAGGTTGCCCAGGGAATCGGCTTGGATTCGCGCATTGGCGGCAAGTTCCTCCAGGCGGGTATTGGCTGGGGTGGTTCCTGCTTCCCGAAGGACGTGTCAGCGCTCATTCACACGGCAAACGACTACGGCTACGATGCCGAGCTGATGAAGTCGGCAGTGTCCGTAAACCAGCACCAGCGCACTATCGCCATTGAGAAACTGCAAAGCGAGCTGAAGATCCTGAAGGGTAAAACCGTTGGACTGTTGGGATTGACCTTTAAGCCCGACACCGATGACATGCGGGATGCGCCTGCATTGACGATGATTGAGCAGCTCAATCGTCTGGGGGCAAAGGTCAAAGCCTATGACCCCATCGTCTCCCAAACGGGGATGCGTCACGGCTTGTCTAATGTTTACGTGGAAACTGACCCTGAGCGTCTGGCGGATAGCTGCGATGCGCTGGTGTTGGTGACCGACTGGTCCCAGTTCAAGACCCTGGACTACGGCGCAATGGCGAAGTTGATGAATATGCCGGTGATGATCGACGGGCGCAACTTCCTGGATCCTGAGGAGATGCGATCGCTCGGCTATCGCTACGTTGGCATCGGTCGCTAGAACTAAACGCTAAACGGTCAGCGACCTGGAATTAGGAATATGGAAAACCTATGGGGACGTACGCAATTTGTACGTCCCCATTTTCTTGCGCAGCAGGTTCCTCGCACTGAGTTCCGAAATCACCATTTCCGAAATCACCATTACGGAGCAAATAAAAAGCCCCGCAAATCCAAAGGACCGGGGGCTTAATCGTCAGGGTGCATCTACCAATACCTCCTTCCCCAATGCCGCCGTTACATCCGGATTGTGTCCAAATTTTTCGTTTCGAAAAGCACTCGAAAGCCACTCCAAGGACCAAATAAAAAGCCCCGCGAGTCCAGAGGACCGGAGGCTTAATCGTCAGGGTGCATCTACCAATACCTCCTTCCCCAATGCCGCCGTTGCATCCGGATTGTGTCCAAATTTTTAGTCTCTATGCGACCACCACACATTTCCGAAAATCCGAATTACCCTGAGATAACCTTATACCTCGATATAACGTTGGCCGATTTTCTAGTTGAGTTCTGTACTAAGAGGCTGAATTGTGAGCAAGAATCTTGGACGTACTGACCGTCGTAACGCACTGGCTTTGGGGGCGATCGCCGTCGCGATGCTGGGGGCAACGGCATGCAGCAGGACAGACAGTCGAGAGCCGACCGACACAATTCGGCAGAGCTTGGTCACCGCTGACGGCTCCAGCACGGTCTTCTTGATTACGGAAGCCGTTGCCGAAGAGTTTCAGCTGGAGAACCGCGATGTTCGTGTCACCGTCGGTGTGTCCGGCAGTGGCGGTGGGTTTCGACAGTTGTGTGCCGGTGAGATTGATATTTCGGGTTCGTCCCGTCCCATTAAGGCTTCGGAGCAGGAGCTGTGTAAAACCGCCGGGAATGAGGTGATTGAGCTGCCGATCGCCTACGATGCCGTCACCTTTGCCATCAACAAAGAAAATACCTGGGCAACGGAGATGACCACGGCGGAGCTGACTCGACTATGGGAAGCAAAGGCGGAGGGCACGGTTACAAAATGGAGCGATATTCGTCCCGAGTGGCCCGCGGAGAAAATCAGCTTTTTCACCACCGGCACCGACTCGGGCACCTACGAGTATGTGAAAGCGGCTCTACTGGACGACAAGGAAGGGCGCACCGATGTGACCTCCAGTGAGGATGACAACGTGCTGGTGCTGGGGATTTCCCGCGATAAGTATGCAATCGGCTTCTTTGGCTTTGCTTACTATCGAGAAAATCAGGATACGCTGACGGCGATCGCCATTGATGACGGCGACAATACCAACGGCAAAGGGGCGATCGCGCCCTCCCCCGACAGCGTGAATGACTTTACCTACGCGCCCTTTTCTCGCCCGATTTATATCAACGTCAACGCCCAGGCCGCCAAGACAAATCCCGCCGTACCCCGGTTTATCGACTACTATTTGAGCAATGCTGCCCAGCTGGCAGAAGAGGTCGGCTACATTGCCCTGAAACAAGGAGATTACCAACTGGGCAAAGAGCGCTTTGACAAATTAGAAACAGGCGCAATTCGCCTTCGTCAGGGGCTGTAATTTCTAGGCAGTAGCTGGAGCGCAAAAGCTCTTTCCGTTTCCGCAATAAATTGCCTCGCCTCGGCTCTATTCAAACTCTGGCACCGTGCTGGTTTTGAGTGGGGTCGGGGCGATCGCCATTGGCGGGAAAAATCTTACTTGCGATCAAGATCTATCGCCAGGCTGCTTACGAAACATAGAAAGATGAAATAATTATTAAGACGGCTCAAATTGCTTTGATACATAAAACCTTAACCCGCTGTCTAGGGACTGTGCTCAGTTAAATCCCAAACCTAATAGCGGCAAGGGTTACAGTCCCTAGATTTTTTTGATTTAAAAGGGCGTGTACTCCCCACTGTATAAAGCTTCTGGTGTCTAACTGAGCACACACCCTAGGGCGCATCATTGAAACGGACGATTAGGAGGCTTGGTGAAACAAGGCTCAGTAACCAAGGGAACGTAACCATGCTGGACCGATTGCAGAATTTTCAGCGCTGGGTGTGGGGCGGGGTGACTCATCCAGTCACGATGGCAGCTGCGATCGCGATCGTTGCCCATGGCTTAGTCTTGGCAATTCCCGTTCCGGAGCGTAAGGGATCCGGCGTCAAACTAACTCCCATCGCGGCAACTAATATTACATCCTCCGTTGGTGCTGAGCCCACCCCTGAGCCAACGCCTCAAGCCCAGGAAGCCAAGTCGAAAACTCAGGTCAAAACCAAGCCAAAAGCTAACCCCAAGACGAAGAAGACTACGCCTAAGTCAAAGGCTAAGCCTAGACCAAAATCCAGGAACACTAGGCGCCGACCTCGAAGAAAATCCGCGCCTAGATCAGGAGCCATATCCAGGAAGGGAAGAGCAGTAAATCCGCAGCCGAAGCCGAAGGTGCAGCCGCCCATAACGAGACCTAAGCCGAAAGCCTCTGTCCCGCCGCCGCCGCCGTTGCCGCCTTTAGCACCCATCGCGTCCTTCAGACCTTTTCCCTCCCCCAGTCCTGCCATTTTTGCCAGTGGATTGCCGGAGACGAATCCTACGCCAGCTCCGAACAACGACCCGATCGCCAACGGCGGCATTACGTCCACGACAACTAACGGCAACACCATCAGTGACGAGGCGATCGCGGAATTAAACGAGCAATTTTTGGCGCGGGTTTTGAAGAGTGCTGAAGATAAGGAAGCTAGCGAGTCTTTCATTGCCACCATTCCTAAGGATCTGATGTCGGAAAGTCAGTTGTCTTTCTTTGTGACCGGCGAAGGGAAGGATAGTCAGTTGCTGGAGGGGGCGATCGCGTCCTTAGCGGTTCGGAAAATGCCCGTCGCCAAAACCTATTACGAACTAGTTAACCCTGTCCTCGCCGAAAGCCTGGAGTATTCCTTGCAACCCCTGGAGCCAGGATACGGTGCGGCCAATCTCTACCTTGCCGAGGGTAAGGGGGATAATCCGTCCTTTTATTTCAGCATGGTGCAACTGAGGCAGGGGAGCGGCACCTTTGTTGTTTTCTGGAAGGACGATCCACGGGCATCACAGGGGTAAAATTTGATATATGCCTGTTCTAGTGAGCCGTATCCATTTCTTTTCTGTAGGGTGACCGAACTTAGCCAGGTAATTTTTGATGTAATTTTGGCAAGTTGACGTGGGTTTTAGCACGCCTATTCTGGCGTAGCTGCCATTTGGCACAACGCTGCGCAGACTGCGGGCGGGCGAGAGGATCAAGAGGATTAATCGGCAATGTCACGAGTGATTGATTGGCTGTACGAAGGCGGACCAGTGATGTGGCCTCTGTTGGGGCTATCGCTAGCGACGGCGACGATTGGTCTGGAGCGGATGGTATTTTGGCTGCGGTTCCTTGCTCAGGAAGAGCGGATTGTGCACGATGTTTTGGCGGCGGCTCGCTACAGCATTGTGGATGCGGCGGAG
>JBCCTE010000045.1:0-10872 GCA_039198915.1 Cyanobacteria bacterium P01_D01_bin.73
CACAAGGCTTCCTATTTTCTGCGGCTTATCAGAACTTCCGATGGTGGTCGCCTTTCGCTGAGTTTTCATACGTCGTCTGTGCCCTCATACTAATTGCCTTCCTTTATGTTTCCTTTGCGGAGTCCGTCTTCGACTATATCCGCGCGTATGTGCCCAGCGACATCGTCACTTTCCTAATCTTTACGATACTGGTCGCTCTTGTCATGGGCAGCAGCTCGTACTACATAGTGCTGCGGTTTCTAGAATTTCTAGTTGAGGTACAATCCTCGTCGAAGATTTTACCGGGCGCTATTGTTCTGCCTACCTACCCGTTGCACCTGGGAGAAACCACCCAGGTGCAATATCGCCGCCAGCTTAAAGCGTGCTCCACTGCTGTGCCTGGCACCTTATCGGCAAAGTGGGTGTGTTACGAGTGGACGCGGGACGGTGACGCCACTTCGCCTAGCACCTCAAGCCACATTGTTTTTGAACAGGATTTACCGTCGATAACAATCCCTGCCGGCACTCAAACCATAGAATACAACTGGCGAATTAGCGTTCCTACTCAGGGGCCCCCGTCCTTTGAGGCTGAAGATAACCAGCTTCGATGGGAGCTTTTGATTAATGTTGATTTACCCAGGATTGCAAAAGACACGTGCAATTTTCGTCTCATGATTTTACCGATCAAAGCAAAATGATAGACGTGCGGCTAGATAACACCACCTTCTTTGCTGGCGGCACCATCTGTGGAACAGTCGCTTGCGGTTCATCTGAAGAATGCAAGTTGATACGAGCAGCAACCTTGTCAGCAGAGTGGCGTACGGAGGGGCGCGGCTGGAAAAACAAAGCCGCCGTTTCGCAAGTCACTCTTTACTTTGATCAGATCCAGCAATCTGCTCAGCAGCCCGTTACCTTTTCTCTAGATCTGCCTCAAGAAGGTCCCATTACCTACAATGGCAAGCTGATGCGCGTTATTTGGGAGGTAAGAGTTGACCTGGATAAACGCCCAGTAGAGAAATCTGCCCTTGATCAATTTGCTGATTTTCTCAAGTACGATTCTGGGGAAGATAAGCGCCCAGCGTTGCCCTTTGTGGTGTTGCCTCGGTAGAGGATAGGAGGGGATAGGGACATGGACCGCGAGGTGTTTTTTGACTCTGACTCTGGCTCTGCCATCCTTTCAAATTCCCTATTGAATCCCTATGGGGCTATTGGGCTACGTGGTAACCCTTTTGTCGCGGAAGGTGGAAGGGGGGTTCCGAAAGAACTGTGGGTTGATCGGGGATGGTCTAAAGCTCCCGTGGCGAAAGGGCGGCAGTTTGTTCAAGTGATGGGGGAAAAAGGGTTTGGTAAAACATCCCATCTAAAGCATTGGCGGGGGCAAACAGGAGGTCCCTACTGCTACTATCCCCCCGGTTTGGGGCGGCTGCGGTTTCCAGCGATCGCCCCCATTACCTACTGGGACGAGGCGGATCGTATTCCATTGCCCTGGTTGTTTTTGGCGTTGGCTTGGTCAAGGGTTGTCGGCAACACGGTAGTGGTAGGCACCCATCGAGATCTACGATCCGTTGCTGTTCCCCTTGGGTTCAAAGTGGCCCACATTGATTTGCCGCCTTTAGATGCTGAAATGCTGATGAAGTGGGCAGCCCATCGCATTCAAGCTGCCCGATTGCCTGGTGCCCAATGTAGTCTGGCCCTGTCTCAGGAGCAGGCGGGGGCGATCGCCCAGCAATCTCAAGGCTCCTGGCGCACCGCCGGCACCTATCTTCATATTTGGGCAGCCGATGCAGCTAGTACACCTTAGAAGCCAAGAAGCCTGGGCGTCGAATTCGCTAAATAAAGGCAGCCACTGGGAGTTAGTGGAGATTCACAATTGCCCTGAGCTGACTTGCTTCGCCATCAACGGACGCTACGTCACCCATAGCTAAGTTCAGCACAGCTCTCGTCGAAGCACTTCACGCGATCAATCTAAAATCCAAACTGCCGATGGAAGCGAGGATGCAGCTTATCCGCAACGGGTTCGCCCCCTATCAAATGCTCATCAACAATGCGCTGGGCGTCATCGGGAGTTAGTCGGTGATACCAAGTTTTCTCCGGCATCACCCGCACCGCTGGTCCCGAGCTACACTGCCCCAAACACGTGCCGCGACAAATTCTGATGTGCTCTGGAAGCTCCGCCTCCTCCAGAACATCCAAGACTTCCTCAGCGCCGCTTTCAATACAGGCTTCACTGAGACACACCATCACGAATGTTTTAGTCGGCTGATCGGTCATGGGACTGGGGGCGTTGGAGCTGGTCAGGGGCATGGAAGGCAAAGCAAATGGGTTACTTCCACCATGACGCAATTTTGAAGAAATGTGTAGTGAATTTTGGAGATAGCTGAGGGGCGATCGCTACAGAAAACTCGGTCAGATTAAGCTGTCAAAACGGTTTTCAGCGATTTACAGAATGCACCTAAGTTTTTGACGGCTTCTGCCTCATCACCATCCGCCAGCAATTTCACGCAGGCGCTGCCGACGATCGCCCCATCAGCCCCCCATCCTTTAACCTGCTTAGCCTGCTCCGGTCCGGAAATTCCGAAACCAATGCCCACCGGCTTATCCGTCACCTCTCGCACCTGCTTCAGCACATCACCCACGCGGGTTTGCATCTGGGTGCGCATTCCCGTTACGCCCGTCACGCTGACCAAATAGATAAATCCCTGGGACTGCTCGGCGATCGCCGTCATCCGCTGCACGGGGCTGGTTGGCGCAATCAACAGCGTTACTTCAATACCGATTTCCGCTGCCGGCTTCAACAAACTATCCGCCTCTTCCAAAGGTAAATCCGGCACTACTAATCCTGCTGCACCCGCCGCCTTGATGTCCTTTAGGAAGGTTTCAACGCCGCGATTCAAAATGGGATTGTAGTAGGTGAAAAGAATAATCGGAGCGCTAATATCCGGCGAAACCTCTGAGACCACCTTCAGCACGTCGTCCAATTTGGTGCCCCGTGCGAGAGATCGCGTCGCCGCCGCCTGAATCGTGGGACCGTCCGCAAGGGGATCGGCATAGGGCACCCCCAGCTCAATAAAGTCGGCTCCGTTCTGATCAAGCGACCGCAATGCCGCCGCCGTGGCTTCCAAGCTGGGATCCCCCGCCGTGATAAACGGAATTAGGGCGCACTCCCCGCGATCGCGGAGCTGGGCAAAGCGCTCGGAAACAGAGGTCATAGAACTTAAGCCGTGAACTAAAGGCGTAATAGGGCCAACGGAGTCTAAATTTATCAGATGTTCCGGCTCAGATGTTTAAACTGACTTGCCGAAGATCAGCCGAGGTCCGAACGGAAGCCCTGCGCCATCAAGCTTTTTCCGCCTCTAGATCTGCCTGTAACTGCGCCAGCTCTTCCGATGACATTTCAGAAATGCGTTTATCGATTACTGCCTCTTCGTAATCCTTCAACTGCTGGTGATAGGTCATCTTATGGTTCTTTGCCCGCAGCCCGTAGCTGAGTAGCCAGCCCACTAAGCCCATCACTAGTAATGCCTGAGTCCAAATCCCAGCGGTAATCGCATCCAACCCCATCCACTGGAGCGCCACATACCCAAAACCACCTGCAATAAAGACCGACAAAATAATTGTCAGCGCATCCAATCGCCGCATTGCCCACCCTCACCAGGAATGACTACTTACCGTAACCTTAGCCTTAGAGGAGAGTGTGATATCGCCACCACAGGCATATCGTTACAATTGACACAATTACAGGCCAACAAGCCCAGCCTGCCAGGCGATCGCCACAGCCAAAGGCAATGAGTAATTAGTCAAAAATCAAATTAACCGAAAGTCAAAGCCTCATACTCAACAGTACAAGGCTTCAAAGGGTAGTTGGGGAGTAACTAGCGGTATACTCTAGCCGTCAATGGTGCGAGGCTTGGGGCGTAAGTTCAAAAACGGCGACATCGCCAACATGCCGGGGAAGAAGAAGAACACCATGGCATACATAATCAAACGCTCAATGGAAGTCGCCACATACCAGCGCTTTTGCAGGTAAATGAATAATCCTGCGGGGATAACCAACAGATAAGTTCCGGCGATTCCGACGTATAGAGCCAGGGTCAGAATGACGTCGAAGGATAGATCTAGATCTGGAACGGGTAGAAAGTCGGGGATGGGCACGGCTAAATCGCCTCTTCTTAGGGCTAGCAAAGCTTCATCAGGTCATCATAGCTTGGAAGCGGTAACCTGCTGGGCGATCGCCACACCCCATTGCCAGGTCGAATGATTGCCCCGGCGAACCATAAGCCAATTCATCAAATCAGCCCATCGGCGATCAAGAAAATAAGCAGTAGCAAGCAGTGCGAAAAGTAAGCCCAAGTGACCGTCCTAACCGGGTCTGGAAAGCCGATCGCAACTTCCCAGAAACCTCACTAGGATTTCAGAAAGCATTCGCAACAGCTTCTAATTCGAATTGCATTCCAATTTCATTTTCCCAATGGCGCACTGAATCATGCTCGATTGCCTAGCGCCAAAACTTCCACCGTTGAGGATCCACCTATGACCCTGTCCCCTAAGCTGCTGAGCCCCGTTACCCTTGGCGACCTTGAGCTAAGCAACCGAGTCGTTCTTGCACCTTTGACCCGAGGACGGGCCGGGGCAGAGCGCATCCCGAATGCACTGATGGCGAAATACTACGCCCAACGTGCCAAGGGTAATCTGCTGATTTCTGAAGCAACAGTGATTTCAGAGCAGGGGATTGGCTGGCAAGATTCACCAGGGATTTACTCCGATGTGCAGGCAGCGGCGTGGAAGGGCGTCACCGACGCAGTTCACGAAGCCGGCGGTAAAATGATTCTGCAACTGTGGCACTGTGGTCGCTCATCCCACAGCAGCTTCCATAACGGCGAGCCACCGGTCTCTTCTTCGGCAGTAAAAATCGACGACGGCTCCCAGGCGCACACTCCCAACGGTAAACAGGATTATGAAGTGCCGCGATCACTGACCACAGATGAAGTGGTGGCGGTAGTGGAGGACTATCGCAAAGCGGCAGAGCGGGCGAAGGCAGCGGGTTTTGACGGAGTGGAAATCCACGGAGCGAACGGCTATTTAATCGACCAGTTCCTACAGTCAAAAATCAATCAGCGCAGCGATCGCTACGGCGGCAGCATCGAAAAGCGCTATCAATTTCTCAAGGAAATCACCGAAGCTGTATTGACCGTTTGGCCCGCCAATCGCGTCGGCGTGCGCCTATCTCCCAACGGAGTGTTCAACGACGCGGGATCGCCGGACTATCGCGAAACCTACCTGTATATCGTGGAGCAGCTAAAGCAGTACGACTTGGGCTATCTGCACATCATGGACGGGCTAGGCTTTGGCTTCCATGAGCAGGGCGAGCCGATGACGCTGGCAGAGTTTCGGGCAATCTATCCCGGCATTATCATTGGCAACTGTGGCTATACCCAGGAAACGGCAGAGGCGGCGATCGCAGCAGGTAATGCTGATCTAATCGCCTTCGGTCGTCCCTACATCGCCAACCCCGACTTGATTGATCGCTTTACCAACGGCCATCCCCTCGCCGACTATTCCGATCCCACCCATTGGTACTCCTCTGGCTCCGAAGGCTACGCCGACTACCCAACCCATGGAGAGGCGGTCCGGGTGGCCTAAGCAGGCGCGCTAATCCTATCGATTCAGCGATCGCGCTCGAAAGACTGCCCCTATCTCTAGCAATCGCATTGGAGACAGGGGCATTGTAATTGCATCTGAAATAAGGCGTAATTCTGGAAACGTAAACTTACGGAAACGTGGCGCTGGAATTCATTGACCCTGATGGGCGATCGCCCTTATCCTGTAAGCCGGCTGTGGGAAAACCCGTAGCAATAGTCCGGGGGTATGGCGGAATTGGTAGACGCTGCGGACTTAAAATCCGTTGACCTTAAAAGTCGTGAGGGTTCAAGTCCCTCTACCCCCATCGCCGGAATTTCGTTTCCATTGCCACAGGCTATGCAGGCTAAAACGTCAAGCCTCAGAGCTTAGTCCGACTTAACCAGGATCGTCCTCATCACGGTGACCGACGCCCATTTGCAATACCATCGGCACACCATCATCATCGTGATATTTGTCCGCCCAATCCCGCAGCAGATTGTCTAAATCCGATAGGGCGTCATCAATACGGTCCTCAGCAATTTCCAACTCTTCCAACGCTCGGAAGGTCTCGCTTCGAGTCTCCGCCCAATCTTTCCGCAGTCGGAAAAACTGCGCCGTATCCTCCACCATCGCCACCGTCCGCGCTTCCTGATCCGCCGGCGTCCAATAGGACGATCGCGTCAGGGAATAGAACGGCATCCCCCAGGGCGAATCAATCCGCAGCACAGTACCGGAAAATAGAAGACGGCGGCGGATGTGCTCCGTCAACGCCTCGCTTAAAGCCATCTGTCGCTCTGGTGGGAAGGTTTCCTGCGATCGCCGATGGAGAAACTCAATCAGCTCCATAAACTGGAACGAGTTCAACACCTGCGCATCCGGCAAACTATCCGGCAGCTTCTCCTCCAGGTGTCGCTTCTCCTCACCCGTCAAGCTGTTGTTAGAAATTCGCGATCGCCCCGGCTGCCAAGGATGACGCTCCAACCACACCGCCGGCAGCTGAATCAAATAGCGGGGCTCCTGGGAACCCAACATCTTCAGCAAGGTGCCCTTAGTCAGCGCCTCACGGATTTCCTCAACAATCGCCTTAACCCGCTTCGACTCAATATGGTGCAAATACCCCGTATGACGCAGGTTTTCTCCCTGCTCAATGTAAGTCATATAGATCGCGCACTTTGCCGCCGTCGCCGCCGCATCCAAAAAAGCCCCATGGCGATGGCCGCTTTTACGCATGGCGCTGAAGGCCAAGAACATCAAAATGCGATCCATTGCGCTGGAGCTCAGCTTTTGGATTAACTCAATATCTTTCACAAAACCCCCGGATGGTGCGACAAGTGCGGTAGCGCGGAATCAAAATTAGGATCATGCCTGCCAAACTCTGACGATTACACAAACCCGGCATTCGTTCAGCCGGCTCTGTTATCTGCAATCCATAATCCACGACTCAAGGCGCAGGTTTAGAGTGCAATGCTGCGGAGATGAGAGTATCAGATGCGACATAAAATTGCCGCGCGACTACGGACAGTCATAGATTATTGGCTAAACCTATTCCTCTATCTCTCCTACCGTCAGCAACCACCAGTGCCTGCTCTTTTGCTGTCCATGGCAAGCGACTGTTTCGGTGATAGCCATTTCATTGGTGGCTATTTCAGCGATATCAGTATAACCACGTAGACGCCCCAGTTGCACCAACTTCGCGGGGCCGAAGCTAAAACAAGGCGGAAAATAGTGGTGCCTCTGTACTAGCTAACGCAATACGATTGGTGTTACAGCTCCGATAACCTATGGTTTGACGGCGCTGCTATCCGCATAATAGCGCCTCTTCCGGCAGAGTAGAACACTCCGAAGTAGAGATTGCCTGAATGCAATAATCCCCAGCCAAACACCCTAGGATTAGGTGCTCAACTGGGGACTTGTGATTGGAACGGAACTGATTGGGAAGGAAGGACAGTTTGAGGATTCAGTGATTGAACGTCACGAGTTTGAACGTCAAAGGCTGAAGCTCAGAAAGCTTGGGACATTCAACTGTCCCTATGGCGCGATCAACTGGGATCAACGTCGTTACCTAGCCTTGAAGTCCTTAGTCTCTGTAGTCAATGTACTGATTGACACAGCTCTGCCTTTGGCTGTTGCAGACTAGCCGCCGATGTTCGACTGGGTAGGTTTAGTCAAACAAATTTCACCGGGTAGAGGGCGCTATGAACTCTAAGGTGGCTGCGCGGTACGGTGACGGCGCGATCGCCCCTAGCGGACGTCACATCAGTCACAATTCGAACAGTGGCACGCAACTGCAAACAGAGTAGCGGAATCTAGCGACGACTACCGTTCGACCGATTTCAATTACCAGTTCTACGCTTCAGTGGCGAGGATATGGCGAATCATCTGGCGACGACCGCTGCCTCGGTGGGAGGTGCGGGTGCGGCGACGATAGCGCCGACGAGCTTCGGTGGAATTAGCTGGTGCTTCTTGCGCTTCTTGATAGGTTTCTTGGAAGGGATTGATACCAGCTTGGGCGGGAGCGACTTCAGCGAAGGCAGCGCCAGCGGATAGCATCAGGGTGATTAGCAGGGTGGAAGGACGTAGGTGCATGGTGTAAGTCTCTTGAACTCGTTAACCCTTCCTTCTGAGTCAACGAACACTTTCAGGACGATCAGCCAAAGGTGTCTACCATTTCCTTAACCCCTTTATTTACAAGGCTTTAGAGAATTTTTAGGGGCATCTAAGCGGAGATTGAATGTCACTTTTTTAACTGGAACAGGGGAATTTTCTACGGGGTTGAGGCGATCGCCCTGGAGCGGTTATTCCGGCGCTGTTTGGGGGGCTGGGCGAGGCGGTCGGAGAGGGCGTGAATGCGAACAAAGAGGACACTTGGGGAATCGTGCTAGAACCCTAGGGTGGTTCGCGGGAGTTTTAGCAATGGGCGGGGTCAGAAAGTTTTTCAGTAGGGGACGGTCATCCTCAAAGCACCCCGTTGCCCTGCGTTTTTTGGCGCTATTTCTAGGGGGAATTCTGGCGATCGCCTCCTATGGAACCGTGGTAGCCACCGCCCAAATTCCGGGTCAAAGTACCGCGATCGCCGCCTGCCCTGAACTATCGGGGCTGTCGTCCTACGATGATTGGGTGAATTTTCGCGATCGCCAGGTTGCGTTAGCTCTTTCCCTCGAGAGTCAGCGGGAAAAGTTGGAAGGCGTCCTCCAGGGAATGGCCCTTGAAGGGGGAACGGGGGAACCATCGGGCGCAAACTTTGAGGCACAGCAGCAGTCGTTGACCAGCCAGATTGCGCGGGTGAAGGAAGAAATTCAGACAGTTTCTAAGGAGTTGCAAAAGCAGCGATCGGAGGAGACGCGGCGATCGCAGCAGGCGGGGGCAGACGACCTTGCGCTGCTGGAAGAGCCCCTAAGTTCCGGGCTGGCGTTCCGGTTAGAGGAGCTGAAAGGTCAGGAGCGAGATTTGGACGGTCGACAGCGGCAGCTAATCGTCAACAAAACAATCTACGACGCCCGCAGCCAAGAGCTATCGGTCATCAAGGGGCAAATTTTGCAGGCAGAACGCTGCAAGGTGGAAACGGACAAGCAAGTGCGGGCAACGCTGCGGCAGGATGCCTATCGACTGTGGGCAAGCCTTGGATTTTGCTTGCTAGTGGGGCTGACCATTGCCGCATTTTTTGTGACGCTGCATCGGTCGGGCGACGGGGCGGCGGAAATTTTGGCGGGAAATCAGGGGATCCAGATTATGACCCTGTTTTTGATCGTGATTGCCATCATTCTGTTTGGTCTGCTGGGGATTCTTGAAAGTAAGGAACTGTCGGCGTTGCTGGGGGGAATTACTGGCTACATCCTTGGGCGCGTATCCCAGGAAAATGTGCGGGGCTTAATTTCGTCGGGCAATCGCATTCGAGCACTGCTGCCGGGGTCGCGTCCCGATCAATCGGCTGACTAGGCGGACGATTAGGCGAGTAATTCAGCCCGGTGATTAAGAATCTAGGGTGCGGGTCGAGATGGCACGGGTCCACTAATTAAAGCACGCTATGATTTCGGTGAGATTTAACGCAAACGCAATTGTTTATCCCACGTTGTAAGTGGTCTGGATGCTATGGCTGCCGCTGATTTTCCCGCGTCCGTTGCTGAATCGGTCCTGCGCGATCGCCTGATTTTGGACCGGGGGACGACGGAGGAACTGGGGCACGTCGGTGGATTTTGGGTGGACTTTCAGGCGCAGCGGGTGCTGGGGATTGTTTGTCAGTCGGGATTTTTGGGACGCAGCAAACAGGTGCTGCCGTGGTCCTGGGTGAATGCGATCGGCGACGACAGCGTCCTGGTGACCATGCCAAAGGACGCGCCGGAATTTAATCCGCCCCAGGGAACTTATGACCCCATCGGCATCGAGCTGTGGAGCGATGGCGGCAATCAAGCAGGTTTGATTGTTGATTTTGAAATTACGCCAGAGTCGGGCGCGGTAACTCTATATGCCTACCGCTCCAACGGCTGGCAGGGGCAACTTGACGATATTTACGGGCTGCCTGCCGATGCGATTTTAAGCTGCGGTCCAAAGCGGGCGATCGCCACCGGAGACTTTTTGCAGGACGGCGAACCCTATCGACCGGGATTGGGGCAGGTGCTGGCGGAATTTAAAGCATCCTTGACCCAGGGAGATTCCATTGCCCGCGCCGATTGGGAGAAGGTGCGCAGCCGTGCCGCCGAAGTGGCCCGGGATTTGCAGAATCAAGCCCAGCCAATAACGGATCAGGTGACCGACCAAGCCAAGGATATTGCCAAGCGAGCCCGGTCGAAATTCGGGCGCGTGGCAGCCAAGGCTCAGTCGAAGTTAAATGAAACCCAAGATCGATTGCGCTCGGTTCAGAATCAGATTAAGCAGGCGCAGAGTCGAAAGGATACTGAAAAAGGGAGGGGCGATCGCCGAGAATGGATGGATGCGCTGCCATCTCGCCCTGATGAGGATGATGCTCAAACCGTTGACACCACTGCCCGTCCGGTAGAATCTCAATCGCCGGAAGTCTCCAAAGCCCCAGAGCCAGAGACTCCGCCGGCGAAAGCTAAGACATCAGACGACGACGATTGGAACTTGGACGATTGGGCAAAGCCAGATCCCTGGCAGGATGACGATAAGACGACGTAGAGTCGCGCCAATCTGGCATTACTCCATGGGCAGAACAATCTGGAATTGGGTCCCCTGCTCTACCGTAGACTCCATATCTAAGCTGCCGCCGTGGACTTCGGTGACAATTCTGCGGGCGATCGCCATCCCCAGCCCCGTGCC
>JBCCTE010000046.1:0-10719 GCA_039198915.1 Cyanobacteria bacterium P01_D01_bin.73
GTTTGGAGTCCGTGACGGCGACTTCCGCAGGGGGCGCCAGACCTGCCCATCTTGAAGTCCAGGAAAGATTAGAAGCGTCTAGGGCTGCCATTGTCTAAAACTCAAAGCCATTAACTACAGGGGTTTTAGCCCTAGACGCTTTTTTGAAAAGGGCGTTGCCTCCCCACTGGGTAAGGCTTCTTGGATTTGTATTGGTGACACGCCACAGGGGCACCTGCGAACTGCGAAAGTTGTCGTCACAGGCTTGATTCGAATCACCGTGATTGTGATTGTGATTGTGATTGTTGCTTATTCTGGTGTGGGCTAACCTCAAAACCTCTATTAGCATTACACTGCAAAGTACGGCGAAGTTAATTCAATTAACTTATTAACTTCGCCAAATGCCTATCAGTCACCCAGCGCCACATTGCCCCATTCATGACCGACGCACCTGTTTCAAAAATTCGCAATTTTTCCATCGTCGCCCACATTGACCATGGAAAGTCTACCCTTGCGGACCGTCTGCTTCAGGATACCGGCACCGTAGAAGACCGGAAGATGAAGGAGCAGTTCCTGGACAATATGGACCTGGAGCGGGAGCGAGGCATCACCATCAAACTTCAAGCCGCGCGGATGAACTACAAGGCGGAAGATGGTGAAGATTATGTCCTGAATCTGATCGATACGCCGGGACACGTAGATTTTTCCTATGAGGTATCTCGCAGCTTGGCAGCCTGTGAGGGGGCGCTACTGGTGGTGGACGCCTCCCAGGGTGTGGAGGCGCAAACCCTGGCGAACGTGTATTTGGCGCTAGAGAACGATTTGGAGATTATTCCAGTTCTCAACAAGATTGACTTGCCAGGGGCAGAGCCGGATCGAGTCATTCAAGAAATTGAGGAGGTGATTGGCCTCGATTGCAGTAATGCCATTATGGCGTCAGCCAAAACGGGCATTGGTATTCCTGAGATTTTGGAGTCTATCGTTAAGCAGGTCCCGCCGCCGGAGGACACGGTGGAAGAGCCGCTGCGGGCGTTGATTTTTGATAGCTATTACGACAGCTACCGTGGCGTGATTGTGTACTTCCGGGTGATGGATGGAACCGTGAAGAAGGGCGATCGCATCAAGCTAATGGCATCGGGGCGGGAGTACGAAATTGACGAGCTAGGAGTGTTGGCTCCTACTGAAAAGCAGGTAGATCAGCTCCACGCCGGGGAAGTGGGCTATTTCTCTGCATCGATCAAGAGCGTGGAAGATGCGCGGGTGGGCGATACGGTGACCTTGTCTCGCAAGCCGGCTTCGGAAGTGCTGCCGGGCTATACGGAAGCCAAGCCCATGGTCTTCTGCGGTTTGTTCCCCACCGATTCCGACCAGTTCACTGAGCTACGAGAGGCGCTGGAGCGGCTGAAGCTAAATGATGCGGCACTGAGCTTTGAGCCGGAAACGTCGAGCGCTATGGGCTTTGGCTTCCGCTGCGGCTTCCTGGGCTTGCTGCATATGGAGATTGTCCAGGAGAGGCTGGAGCGGGAGTACAACCTGGACTTGATTGCCACGGCACCGTCGGTGGTTTATCGAGTGACGACGGTTGAGGGCGAGGTTAGCTACATTGATAATCCCAGTGCGCTGCCGGACCCTCAGTACCGTGAAAAGATTGAGGAGCCCTACGTTCAGGTGGATATGATCACGCCTGAGGAGTTTGTGGGGACGCTGATGGAGCTGGGGCAGAGTCGGCGCGGTATTTTCAAGGATATGCGCTACCTGACTAAGGGACGGACGACGCTAGTGTATGAAATCCCATTGGCAGAAGTGGTGACGGATTTCTTTGACCAGCTCAAGTCGCGATCGCGGGGCTATGCCAGCATGGAGTACCAGTTCCTGGACTACCGCTCCGACAAGCTGGTGCGGCTTGACGTGATGATCAATGCGGACCGCGTGGATTCCCTGGCGGCGATCGTGCACCAGGACAAGGCGTACCATGTGGGCCGGGCGCTTGTGACGAAGCTGAAGGAGCTAATTCCCCGCCACCAGTTCAAGATTCCCATCCAGGCAGGCATTGGTTCGCGGATTGTTGCTAGTGCCCAGATTCCTGCGTTGCGTAAGGACGTGCTGGCGAAGTGCTACGGCGGTGATATTTCCCGGAAGAAGAAACTGTTGAAGAAGCAGGCGAAGGGTAAGAAGCGCATGAAGTCCATTGGCACCGTGGACGTTCCCCAATCTGCCTTTATGGCGGTGTTGCAGCTTAAGCCCGAGAGTTAGAAGACCCGCTAGGGGACTTATCAGGAGCAACAGAATCCTATGGGCGATCGCCGACCCACCCGCGATGGTTACCGTGACGACTATCAAGATAGCTACCCTCAGGACGGCTATCGAGACGATGGTTACGATGAGCCTGCCTATAGGGATGATGACTACCGCGATCGCCCCCGTCGCCGACCCGCCAGGAATAGCGACCGCGATGGCTATGGGCAGCCTAGGAATGAGCCTAGAAACGAATTGAGCTATATTCCGCGATCGCCCGTTTGGCGGCGAGGGGTGGCGACGGCGATCGATGCGATCGGGTGTTGGAGTTTGGGATCAATGCTGGGTCCTGCCCCCCACGTTGCCCTCTTTATCGCCCTATGGTGGCTGCTACGGGTAGCCATGGTCGCCAACAATCGTGGACAGAGTTTTGGGCGGCTGGCGATGGATATCAAGCTGATTGAAGGGCAAGATTTGAACTGGGATGAAGCAGACCAGGAGCGATTTCGACGGCGATCGCCCCGCATTCCCACGCTGATCGACCTGACCAAGCGCGAAGGAATTTTATGTGGCGAGCTGCTGCTAGGGTTTATTTCCCTGGACCTGATTGCGCAAATTAATCCCGCCGCCCTGCTAACCGCCTCGCCCCTGATTGCTGACTACGCCGTTGCCTACCTGGACGAGGATCGCCGTCAGTCCATCCATGACCGTGTAATTGACAGCCTTGTGATCCAAACCCGTCGGGGATTTTCCCTGCATATCAAGGGACGACGATGGTTTGAACAACTGCTCGATCAATCTGATCGTTTTATGAGAAAATGAGCGCCTGCGCAAAATTCTGTTGTTAGAGGCATCGCCAGTTAAAACAGAGTTTCGCAGAAAATATTGGCTTTCTAGCTTGGCATTCCATCAGAGTTTGCCGGTTGTTCTCGACCAGAAGCAAAAGCCGAACCAAGCCAAATTCCGATCGCTGTATCACCCTAGCGCCCCGAGGTTTGACGCCCAACTGGCGAGTCAGCCTTGTTCCTAGCGGTGGTCCCTGTGAATCGCAGTTGTCCATAACAGCAGACCAAGGAGTGCCCAACCGTGGCTAAGAGTAAAGACGTTCGCATTACCATCACCCTGGAATGCACAGAGTGTCGGACTAATATCGACAAGCGTACCCCCGGCGTATCTCGCTACACCACCCAAAAGAACCGCCGCAACACCACTGGCCGCCTGGAGCTAAAGAAATTCTGCCCCAATTGCAACCGCCACACCAACCACAAGGAAACCAAGTAGCGATCGCGCTGCTGAAGCCTGAGTCTTTTCTCGGATAGGGCTTTTTCAGAACGCCAATCCGTTCTAAGTTTTCACCCGTACTGCACACCTTTCGTCTTCAGAATTACTTAAAAGCATGGCTTACTATCGTCGCCGCGTATCCCCCCTCAAGCCCGATGAGCCCATTGATTACAAGGACGTAGATCTACTACGCCGCTTTATCACCGAGCGTGGAAAGGTTCTACCTCGTCGTGTGACCGGCTTGACCGCTAAGCAACAGCGCCGTCTAACGATGGCTGTGAAGCGCGCTCGCTTGCTGGCACTACTGCCCTTTATCAACCAAGAAGCTTAATTCTTGAGGTTCTCTTTGAGGGTTCTTTTTTTGAGAATTAAGTCTTGAGAACGAGATTCCTGGAGATAAACAAGGTAGTAGGCGTGGAAGCTTTAGTCACAATAAGCCTCCACGCCGATTTCAATCAGGTAGGGCTCGGACAGCAATTTTCCAGCCGTATGATCGCATTCTGACGTCCCATAAGCGCTGATACAGCCCTTGCTGCTTCAGCAGGGACTCATGGTGCCCTTGTTCAACGATGCGTCCTTGATCCAATACTAGAATTTGATCGGCGGTGGCGATCGTCGTTAGTCGGTGGGCGATAACAATCAACGTTTTTTGGGTTCCCAATGCCTGAATAGCCTGTTGAATTAGCCGCTCATTTTCTGGGTCGATGGATGCCGTTGCCTCGTCCAGTAAAACGATGGGAGCGTCTTTTAGCATGGCGCGGGCAATGGAAATACGCTGTTTTTCTCCCCCGGATAAGGTTGATCCCCCCTCGCCCACAATGGTGTGATAGCCATCGGGAAGCCGACTTATAAACTCATGGCACTGGGCCGCTTTGGCTGCCGCAATCACCTCCGCCTCAGTGACTGTCGCCCGACCGAATCGAATATTTTCAAATACCGTGTCGTTAAACAGATACACATCCTGAAACACCATGGTGATTTGGGACAGCAAGGCATTGGTTGGCAAATCGCGCACATCAACACCGCCCAAAGTAACGGCCCCCTGATCCACATCCCAAAATCGAGCGATCAGACTGGTAATGGTGGTCTTGCCAGAACCGCTTGGTCCCACCAGCGCCGTGATGGACTGAGGAGGAATGGTAAAGCTGACGTCGTCCAGAACTTGCTCGCGCCCGTAGCTGAAACTAACGTTTTTAAATTGGATGGTGGTGTCCTCTAAAAGCTGGGGCTCACGAGTAGGCGTCGGCAGTGGATCAATTTTTAAAAATTCTTGCAAATTGCGCGCGCAGTTTTGCATGATTTTGTACAGCTCCATCATGTCTGCCATGGACATTAGAGGCAGATAAAATGCGAGTCCCAGCACCATAAAAAAGAGGAAGCGATCGCCCGTGAGGCTACCCTGCACAAAGAGGGTTGCTCCCACCACCAATAGCAGGGCAAACCCTAACTCCAGCACCGACGAAAACATCACCATGGCTAAGGTAGTTTCGGTAACGGTGTTAAGACTAGCGTTGCGAAAATTTTGAAGTCCCCGGCGGAACTGGCGAAGGCGATCGCCCGACAGGTTAAAAGCTCGAATTACCGAAATTCCCTGGATATACTCCACCATACGAGCGTTGGCCTGGACCTGAGCATTGGCCTGTAACCGCCATACCCGGGCAAGTATTTTTTCCCCATAGTGCAATGCCAACAGGGCAAAGGGGACACTGGACGCCAGCGTCAACGCCAGCCGCCAATCGAACGCCAGCATAATGCACAGAATTAGCGTGGGAGTTACCACAGCGTTAATAACGCTTTCTAAAATGTGGTGGGGCTCCAGGTACATGACATTGGTGGTAAACAGGGCGTCAATGGTTCCTGTAGGTCGGTCGGTGAAAAAGCCCAGGGGTAGCCGCCGCAGATAGTCAGCAATAAATAGCCGCAGCCGCGTCTGTACGGCGATGGTGAGCTTATAGGCCTGCACATTCGCCTGATAGCCCAAGATAATTTGCGCCACACACAGCAGGGCGATCGCCCCCGCATAATTCCACAGCAGAGTGGCGTCAGCGCCCTGGAATAGGGCCACAAGCACCAGATAAACCACGTAGCTGCTCGTACCAATAGTCATCCCCTCCGCCATGCGCCAAAATATGGATCGCCATAGGTAATGGGTGGCGTTAGGGGGAATCAGCTTTCGCATCATCGTCCACAGGGAGTCGGTTTCGTTCAAGGTGCGATAGGGATTTTCAAGGGGAGGGTCTATTTCTGACATATTGCCGACTGAAATATTGCCCGCGTCTGAAATATTGCCCGCGTCGTTAGTTGTCGCCGCTTCACCTGTTTGTCCACCTTGATGAGGCTGGCCCAACTGCCAATCCTTGGCGCTTTGGTGGGATTCCCACTGATGCCGGTACAGATCGCAGGTTTCCAACAGCTCTTGGTGAGTTCCCCTTGCCACAATACATCCCTGGTCAATGACCAAAATCTGGTGGGCTTCAGTGATGGTTGAAAGGCGATGGGCCACCACAATTAGGGTTTTCTTGCCCCGAGACAGTAAGCCTGCTAAAGCCTCCTGAACCAGGGCTTCGTTTTCGGGATCAACGTAGGCGGTGGCTTCATCCAGCACCACAACGGGTGCGTTTTTAAGGATGGCGCGGGCGATCGCCAATCGCTGACGCTGACCACCGCTCAGACTAACGCCGTTTTCTCCAATCAGGGTGTCGTACCCTTGGGGCAATGCCTTAATAAATTCATGGCAACGGGCAGCCTTTGCTGCGCGAATTATCTCCCCTTTGCTGGCGGCACGATCACCAATGCGAATATTTTCCAGAACAGTGTCGTCAAAGAGAAAAACATCTTGGAACACGAAGGACACGTGGTTCATCAACCCTTCCACGGCAAAGTCTTTGACGTCCACTCCGCCGATCTGGATACTCCCTTGCTCCACATCCCAAAAGCGGGGAATTAACTTAGCCAAGGTACTTTTTCCGGCGCCGGATGGTCCCACTAAGGCCGTAACGGTGCCCTCCGAAGCCGTAAAGCTGATCTTGTCCAGCACTGGGCGATCGCCGTAGCTAAAGAACACATTGCGAAAGACCACATCATTGCCCTGAGGGGATTTGGGCTCAGGGGGATCTGCTAAGTCGGGCTGATTAAACACCGCCACAATGCGCTGGGACGCAGAATTAACCTGATAGAAGCCCGTCATTCCGTGGAAAATCACCGCCATAATTGGTCGGTTGAAACCAATGCCCATCACTACAAACAGCACGAAGGTTGGGATGGTTAGAGAACCTGATAGATATAGGGCGATCGCCACCGGCACAATGGTCACTGCCGCTGAGCGCATTAGGGTCAACATGATGGCCATAGGTAAGGCAGTGGAACGAGTTGTTTCCACATAAACCTGACGCACCTCCGCCACCACATCCTGTAGCTGATTGAAGGAAAAATCCGTCCTGGTGAAGGCTTTAATCACCTTCATTCCGTTGATGTACTGGATCACCGCGCCGTTCATTTTGGCGAGCAAGGCATTGTAGCCCTTCATATCAAAGCGGCTCATCATAAAGCCAAATAGCCCGATGGCTAATACCGCGCTGCCCAACGTAGCCAAGGTCATACGCCAGTCCACCAGCACGAGCAAAATTCCCGCCAAAATAGGCACCGATATCCCCGCCACCAGGTCGGGAATCAAATGGGCTAAGCCTTGTTCCAACTGTTCCACATCCTCGTGGATAATCTTCTTCACTTCCCCGGTGGTGCGGCTGGTGAAATACCCCAGCGGTAAACTACCCAGTTTTCGGGCGAGCTCAATGCGTAAATCGTAGAGAATTTCATAGGCAGCAATATGGGACAAACGAAGAGCCAGTCCCTGGAAAACACCTTTACCCACCACAGATCCCACCGCCAACAGTGCTAGCTGCCAAGCATATTGAGTATCAAAGCTGGGCTCGCTGCCCGCCGACCCAAACAGACGCAGGCTAACCAGGTAGATCAGGTAGTAGGGCACCAGTCCCAAAGCGGCACCAATGGCAGCAAGTAGCCCCGATAGCCCCAGCAGCATTTTCTGCTCTAGCACCAGTTGCTTGAAAGAAGTGGGTGTAGATTTACCCGCGTTCAGCGCTAGCTGCTCTGATGACCACTCTTCCGCTTCCTCCACAGAGGCAAACACGCGACCGGGGCAGCCGTACATATTTCGGGTGACCGTTGCCACCATGGGCCCCCATAGCTTAATTAGCTTCTGGGAATCGGGCACCATCGCCACCCCAGCGCAGTAGCGGGAAATTTGAGGCTTGTGGGTTTTGGTCCAAGCAATGCCGTCTTTACGCATCTGCTTCACCTCAGGCGATCGCCGTCCCTGAGCTTCCGCTGCCTCCGCATCATCCCGCCGCACCACCAGAGCAAATTTTTCCTGTTTGTCCAGCCAGGCTTCAAAATTGGCGTAAAATTCGGACATTTCTGCCGGTGTGCCCGCTCCTTGAAAGCGAGCTAAGACCAATGGCCAACGACTGTCGTCAATGGATACCATATGACCACCTTCCCTTTTAGAAAGACTTTTTTAGAATCGAGACTTAGGCACCGTTGTTAGTCACAAAGGTCAATGTTTAAAGCTTTAAAGGTAGAAGCTTTAAACGTCGAATCTCTATGAGAAAAGGAAGGCGCGATCGCCTCAAAAAACATGCCAGAGGGCTGTCAATCTTTAGGTAGAGAATCAGAACTTTGACTGGTGGGCTTGGTGGGTAAATGATTGATAACTGCCCTTTGATTTGGGAGCAAACTTAGCGAATTATTTTGATGTTGCTCTGGAGAAATTTCTCTTAAAACTTTGCCTTCAGCCTAATGCCAAACACCTGGGGAGTGCCTCCAACAGCGATAATGCCGTTAAAGTCGAAAGCCTGAGTCAGATACTCTTTATCAAACAAATTATTGGCAAATAGATAAATGCCATAGTCGTCAAACTCATAGCCCAACTGAGCATTAACTAGGGCAAATGGATCCTGGGGAATCGTGTTGATATCGTCGAAAAATGTGGTCCCAAAACCAATTACTTCTATACGCCCGAAGAACCCTCCTTTGCTGCGATATTGAGCTGCAACGTTGTAGGTTAAATCCGGTGCAAAAGGAGTGCTATTGCCCTTAAGAGATTCCCCTGTGGAGCCAGAAATGCCGTTTTCAAATTCAGCGCTCAGTAGACCTAAACCCGCGCTCAGTTCTAAGCCCGGTAGGGGGCGAGCCAAAATTTCCAACTCGGCTCCAATGGTGCGCACATCCGCATTGTCAATGGTGACATCTCCATTTTCAACGCTGGGAAATTGGAAATTGGAGGTCTTGTTGTAGAACCCGGCTAAATTCACAATCAGCCGATCATCAAACCAAGAAGATTTCAATCCAATTTCGTAGTTCCATGATCGCTCCCCATCAAACACGGCCACATCTTCGGTCTGCGGCTCAAAATTGCCGCCCGGCGGTCGATACCCTCGGGTAACACTGCCGTAAACCAGCACGTCTGGGCTAATGCGGTAATCCACCACAAATCGAGGCAGTAGCTCTGAGCCACTAATTGTCACATCGCTGAAATCTTGCAACACCAGCGACGATGAGCCCTCTGGGGAAATGAAAGTTTGGGTGTAGTCCACGGAAGCCCGTGTGTTTTCGTATCGTAGCCCTGCTGTTAGGGTCAAATCGTCTGCCACTTCGTAGCTCACTTGCCCGAACACCGCCAAGCTACGGCTATCAATTTCCCCATCGGAGCGCTCGGTGCCTTGACCCTCCGGCGGTAGAAAACTGCCCAAAATAAAGTCACGGTTATTTTCAAAGTTGGAACGTTCAAAATAACCCCCGGCAATCCACTGCAGGCGATCGCTATCATCAGGAGACTGAAGCCGTATTTCCTGGGTAAAAGTGCGCCCAATAAATTCCGGGTCGTTAATTAGAAAATCTGCAAGGGTGCCATCCTGATCCAAAGCCGCTCGATTTCTGGAATAGCGCCGAGTTGTGATTGACGTAACGTTTACCCTAGAACCTTTGTAAGCCACCTTCAGCGCTTGGGCATTGGTAAACAGGTCGTTAAAACCGTTGAAATCTAGCTCT
The DNA here is from genome assembly GCA_039198915.1 of Cyanobacteria bacterium P01_D01_bin.73. GTDB lineage: Bacteria > Cyanobacteriota > Cyanobacteriia > CACIAM-69d > CACIAM-69d > CALGDE01. The sequence goes on from JBCCTE010000046.1 coordinate 9,565, forward strand.
GCCTCAAAAGGATCACCGGGACGCACCGGAACCAAGGGTTCTGCCCCCTCTTGGTAATCCCCAAAGGAGGCATTGAGGCTGACTTCCCACTGGTCCGTTGGTGTCCAGATCAACTGTCCTCGGCCGGTAAAGGCGTCCCCCCCATCAATATCGTCATTAAGGAACGTGTTTTCCACATAGCCCTCTCGGGTGCTATAGCTCCCTGCCAGGCGAAACAGCAGTCGATCCTCAACAATGGGACCACTGAGGCTGATTTGGGTTTCTGAATTATCAAAGCTGGCGTAGCTGGTGGCGGCCCTCACCTCAAAATCATTGCTTGGTTTGCGACTAATTACATTAACCACCCCTCCAGCAGCGCTACGACCGTAAAGGATATTTTGTGGTCCCCGCAATACCTCGATCCGCTCTATGTCCACAAGGTCCTGATCAATAAAACCTGAGAAGTCGTAGGGCACGTCATCTACAAAAATGCCCACTCCGTCGCGCACAAAGGCATTGAAGTTGGACACACCTCGCAGGCTATAGAAGGGAGATGTTCGAGAGCCAGAGGAGAAAAAACTAAAGTTCGGGGTGCGATCCGCCGTGCTATTTAATGAATCGATATTGGCATCTTCAATCTGCTGCTCTGTAAAAGTGGTGATGCCGATGGGCACATCCTGCTGATCCTCTGGTTTACGCTCAGCGGTTACCGTAATTCTTAGGACACCACCGTCATCCTCGTCTTCTGATGCATCCGCGTTGGAGTCAGAGGTTTCAGATTCCGTTGCTTCTACGTCTACCGCTTCAGTATCCGCAATTTCAAAACTTGTCGAGCTTGGGGCGGCATTGGAGTTGGCATCTAAATCCCTCGCTTCGAAGGACTGCCCGGACAATACCTCTTGCAGGCTCTCTGGCTCTTCTGGGGCGATCGCAATGGCAGCCAACCCGTTGTTGCCACGGGAGGATTGCGCACCAGCGGTATTTGATATACGGCTTAAAGCGGGAGCATTTGAAGATTGGTGATTTTCTTCTTGGCTATTAGGCGCCTGTCCCTGTGCCTTAACCTCCTGTTTCTGAATATCTTGCGCCTGACTAGGCTGAGCTGCGAGCAAGAGAATAAGTCCCACACCATACAGCCCTTGATTAATCAGATGCCCAATCAAATACTGCTGTGAA
>JBCCTE010000047.1:0-10706 GCA_039198915.1 Cyanobacteria bacterium P01_D01_bin.73
CTCGCCAAAGCAATGATCCTGGACTGGATTCGCTAGAGCCGACTTCCAAGGGCTGCCCACCGACTCCGCAACAAACTCCCCTTCCCAATCTCGCTGAGGCCAAAACCGGAAAACCCCCACGCGGTCAGCGTCCATTAGCTGGCGCACTTCTGTGGTGGTGGTTTTGAAAATCCGGTGAAGATCTTGAGACTGGCGAATGCGAGTGACCACCCGCAACAGGGCAGATTGATGGGTCTCAGTGCTGCTTAAAAGCAGAGATTTAGACATGGGGGCGATCGCTGTAAAAGCCGAATGTGAGAAACAGAGTTAAGGTGGCTCGACACGACTTCGCTTAAGAAATCGCCTCGTGCACTTTTTATAGTTGCTTAATTGATGTTAATTCATTCGATCTGTCGCCAGCTACGTGCCACAACATACCGACACGCTAGAGTTCGCTCCTACGAAAGTAGGCGCCCACCTGGGCAAAAGCCCTATGGACGCCGGCAAGCAGTGCTCCTTTTAAAGCTGCTTAATGTTTGATCGCCAGTGGAAGCGGCAAGGAATGTCGCTGTTTGGGTGTAGCGTTGACCAACCGCCGTTGTTAGAAGCGTTCGCCGATGCCGAAGTGTAGTCGCGAATCGCCCTCGTCGTTGAAGCCGTAGTCCAAACGGATGGGACCAAACGGTGTCCGTGCCCGAACGCCAATGCCAATGCCTACGCCCGTGCCTGGCTTGCGTCGTGCTCCAGCCGGATTGCCAGGGACCTCGCTGGCTGAGCCCAGGTCGCTGCCAACGTCAACGAACAGAACGCCGCCAATGGGAATGCTTTCGTTAATGGTGATGATTGGGAAGCGATACTCGGCGGTACCTTGAACGAAGTAACGACCGCTGCCCACTTCGCCTTCACCGTAGCCGCGAACTGAGTTGGTACCACCGATCGCAAAGGCTTCGTAGGGAGGGAGGTCGCCCAGCACCACGCCCCCTTGAACGTTAAAGGCTAAGGTTTCAGCGCCTTCAGCAAAGTTGGTCCAGTTGACGGGGAAGTAGCGGCTATAGCTACCGCGCAAACGATTGAAGAAAATGCTACCGCGACCGATGGGAATGGATTGGTTTACGCTGAAGCGCAGGGCGGAGCCGTCGGTGGGTGCAACAGGGTCATTGCGCAAATCCTGGGAGAGGTTTAGCTGCAAAGTCAGCAGGTCATCAATGCCGTCGCCGCTAAAGCTGAGGTCGTTCCCCAGTTCGTCTTCCGCATTGACGTCGCCGTCGCTATCCACAATTTCGATGTGTTGGAATTCTAGCCCCAGGGAGCCGCGCCAGTTATTTTTCAACGGACGGGAGAAGACAACCCGACCTCCCAAGCGATCAATCCGGGGGCGATCGCCGTTATCCAGCTCTACCTCGCGATCGCCGCCGTCGAAGATTAGCGATACCGTACGGCGCTTAAATAAATTCACCGTGTAGGACGTGCGGTTAGGATCCCCAGCAATCCAAGGATCGCTAAAGGACAAGTCAAAACCAAATCCTCGATCCGATAGCTGAACCTCTGCCCCCAAGCGCTGGTTTCTGCCGCCGAAGTTTTGCTCCTGGAAGCTGACCGCACCAAAAATACCGCTAGAGGAGCTAAATCCAGCCTCAGCACCGATAACTGCCGTATTTTTCTCCTGCAAGTTAATCAGCACATCAACCTTTCGAGGGTCATCGCCAGGGTTCAGCTTCACCTGAACGTCTTCAAAAATACCCAGCCCGAAAACTCGCTGTAGGTCTTGCTGCACCAGGTTTCGGTTAAAGGTTGCCCCAGGCTTCAGCTGCATTTGACGGAAGACAATATGGTCGCGAGTCCGACCCTCTACGGGGTTGCCGTCTTCGTCCGTGGTCTCCCCATCTTCGTCAAGGAAGACCAGTTCAATATCTTCAATTTTCCCTTCCGTGACTTCCAATTTCACGGTGCCCTCGGCGCTGATTTGGGGCGAGCCAACCACCTGAGCCAGCACATAACCCTGATCCTGATACCACTGGTTCAGGTCTTCAATGCCCGATTGCAGCTCGTTCAGATTCAGTGTGCGACCGTAGGCGGGGCTAAAAATCCTATCGACTTCTTCCTGGGGAATAACCTCTGCGCCATCCACAACAACAGCTTGTAGCGTCGGGTTGGCCACCACTTCAAAGGTGACCCGAACTCCCAGGGGCGTGTCTTGGGGGCGAACGTTTACATCAGCGAACAATCCCGTGGCAAAAATGCGGTTTACGTCTTCCCGTAGCAGGCTGCGGCTGGTGTTTTCGCCCGGTCGGGTACGGATAGCGTCGTAAACTTTGCGCTGTAACTCCACTCCGACACCGCTTACGGCAACTTCAGCGACGAGCACTTGGGTTTCGGTGCTGGTGTTGACGCGGGGTTGAGCTGGCGTAGCACGGGGGGGATTTTCCGTTGCCGGTGTGTCGCCATCGGGGGTTGCGTCGGGATCCGCCTGGGCTTGCCACTGATCGGCGACTTGAAGGACGGTTGTGCCTAGGTGGTGGGGAGGAGCTGGGGTTAGGGGGTTGGTGCGGGCAACCAGGGCGGGCTGGGCGATCGCCTCACCGGCCTCAGAACTATTGACTTCACCACTGGCTTCTAAGCTACCTACCTCATCATCGGTGGCAACCTCAACTGCCTCAGTCGCGGTGTTTTCGGTTTCAATACCCGCAGTGTCAATGCTTGCAGTCTCGCTCTGCGGTTCTACGGGCGCTGCTTCTGAGGCGCTAATGGCGTAGACACTGGCTGCTGCGGGGTTGGAGATTGCTGCAAGGGCGCTCAGGTTAGGCGGCACACCCTCAGCAACAATGCTATTTTCGGCACCCGTGGATTCGATATCTGCAAGTTCAGTGTCCGCAGCTTCAGTGCGTGCGCTGTCGGGGCGTGCCTGGGCGGGTAGCTCTAGGGCGGCGATCGCCGACAGGGCAATCAGGGCGGGGGATAACCAAAACTGACGTAACATTTTCATCCGAATAAACCGAGGTGGGATGGATTTGAGACACCGCTCTTGAGCAGAGGGATTAATTGAACCTGGCAAATGCGCTGTCTGCTCGAGCGTCACTGTCACAAGTTTCCGGTCCATATACACAAACAGGGATATGGTACCTCAGGTCGCCACCATCCCTAATAGGACTCGACCAATCCACAGGGTGTCATCACAGATTGCGCCGTTGGGTTCGGATGCGTTTCGATAGTGGGCCTGCGCTGAATTCGCAGTGAATTCACGGCAAGCTAGGGGCGATCTCTGACCGTCGGCTGGGCATTGGCAGTCGATATTGCTGGCTTCGAGGAGGAAACGTTACGGGGCGATCGCCAACGGTTGAACAGGATATAGAACGCGGGCACGATTCCCAGACTGAGAACGGTGGATAGCGCCATGCCTCCCAGTACGGCAACACCCAGGGCGGTGCGGCTGGCGGCTCCGGGTCCGCTGGATAATACCAGGGGCAAAATGCCGAAGAGAGTCGAGAAAGCGGTCATTAGAATTGGGCGAAAACGGATACGCCCGGCGGCGATCGCGGCGTTAACCAAAGACACCCCATCGGCGCGCAACTGGTTGGCAAATTCCACGATTAGGATGGAATTCTTGGTGGCGAGGGCAATGAGTACCACCAGCCCCACCTGGCTGTAGGCGTTTAGGGTTTGCCCAAAAATTAGCAGCGCCCCAAAAGCTCCCAGCAGCGCCAAGGGCACCGCCAACATAATGATTAGCGGATCTAAGTAGCTTTCGAATTGGGCGGCGAGGACCAGAAAGACAAACGCCATCGACAGCCCAAAGATAAACAGTGTGGTTTGTCCCGATTGCTGTAGCGTGCGGGATTCGCCGGAAACATCGGTGCGGAATCCGTCGGGCAAGGTTTTATCGGCGAGGGTTTGTACCGCTTCCAGGGCTTGACCGAGGCTGTAGCCGGGGGCGGGGCTGGCGGTAAGGGTGGCAGTACGGCGGCGGTTGAAGTGGGTAATGGTGGGAGGTGTGGTGATGGTTTCAATATTGACCAGGGCTCCCAAAGGAACGGCGGCGGCGGGACCATCTTCGGGGTTGGTTTCGATATACAAATTGGCGATCGCCTGAGGATCCGCACGAAACTCCGATTCCGCCTGAATAATGACCTCGTAGCGTCGATTGCCCCGGTTAAAGCTAGTAACTTCGCGCCCCCCCAGCAGCGTCTGCAAGGTGCGAGCAATATCGCGAACTTCGACCCCCAGCGCCGCCGCCTTCTCGCGACTAATACGTACCGCCACCTCCGGCTGGGTAAAGCTCAGATCCACATCGACGTTGCGCAATTCCGGCAGTTCGCGAGCCTCGGTGGCCAGGCGATCGCTAGCGGCGGCAATCCCCTCCAAGTCGTTGCCCTGAATAACCAACTGCAAGGGCGAACCAAACCCTGCGCCGGGAAGACCGCGGGGGGCAACGGGAAAGATTCGCGCCTCGGGAATTTGGGAAAAAGCGCCGAATAAACCGCCCACCACTGACGATTGACCCTGCTCCGCCGATCGCTCCTCCCAGGGGTGCAGCTTGGCAAAGGCGATCGCCCGATTGGTTTGCCCAACACCGCTGCCCCGGCTGAAGGCACCCACGGTGAAATAGCCCTCGATGGCGCTGTTGTCCTTGAAAACGCCCTCAACTTTGCGGGTGACGCGATCGGTGTAGGGCAGGCTGGAACCGTCGGGGGCATTGACAAAGGTCAGCACCACGCCGCGATCCTCCACCGGCAGTAGCTCCCGAGGCAGTTGATTAAAACACCACCAGCCGCCAACGGTACTGATGAGGAAAATCAGAATCACTAGCCCCGGCGATCGCACCACGGTTTTCAGCAGGGCGCTGTAGCGATCGCGAGTCCAGCTCAAGCCCCGGTCGAACGCCGCAAAAATTCCCTTCGGCTCCCCCTGGGGGCGCAGCAGCCGAGCACACAAAGGCGGCGCCAAAGTCAGCGCCACAAAGGTAGACACAACAACTGCCCCCGCCAACGTTGCCGAAAATTCTGCAAACAGTCGCCCAGTCGCACCGCCGGAAAACAGCACCGGCACAAACACCGCCACCAAAACCACGGTGGTCGCAATTACCGCGAAAAATACCTCTTTTGCGGCGATCGCCGTAGCGGCAAAGGGAGATCGCGATGTTATGGCAGCACCATTCGTCTCGCTGGCGTCTTTGGGCTTCTGGAGATATCGGATTACGTTTTCCAGGACCACGATGGTGTCGTCCACTACCAAGCCCGTCGCCAGGGTCAGCGCGAACAGAGTCAACGTATTAATCGAATAGCCCAGCGCCGCGATAACGCCCAGGGAACCAATCAACGACACAGGAATGGTCACCGCCGGAATCAGCGTCGCCCGCCAGTCGTGCAAAAACACAAATATCGAAACGATGGTCAGGATAATGGCGATCGCCAGCGCTGACCAAACTTCTTGGATAGCCCGCGCCACAAACTCCGCCCGGTCGAACGCCACCCGGTAGCTCATCCCCTCAGGAAACCGCTCCGATAGCCGCTCCATTTCCGCCACCGCCGCATCCGCCACCGCCAGCGTATTCGCCGTCGACAGTTTTACGATGCCCAGGGCGATCGCCTCATCCCCATTGGACCGGGCAAAGGTGCGCTCATTTTCCGCCCCCAGCTCCACCCGACCCACATCGGTAAACTTCACCGTGGTGCCGTCCGGTCGCGCTGCCAACACCAGTTTTTCGTACTCCTCCGGCGATCGCAGCCGCCCCTGTACCCGCACGCTGTATTCAGTGGTATTCCCCTCCAAACGACCGCTGGGAATCTCAATATTTTGCTCCCGCAGCGCATCCTCGATATCCCTCACCGTCAAATTACGCGCCACCAACTTCCGTGGATCCACCCAAAGCCGCATGGCATAGCGTCGCTGCCCGCCGATAAACACCCGGCTCACCCCTGGCAGCGCCTCCAGGACATCGATCACGTTCTGCTCAGCGTAGTCATTCACTTCCAGACTGCTAAGCCGCCCGCCACCGGACAGCGCAATCCACACAATCGGCGACGCATCCCCCGCCTCCCGCCGCACAATGGGAGACTCCGCCTCCTCCGGCAAAAACCGAACCGCCCGCGCCACGCGATCGCGAACATCCTGAGCCGCGACGTTAACGTCCTGTCCCACCAAAAACTGCGCCCGAATTTGGGACTGGGACTGGGAACTGCTGGAAGTCAGCGTATCAATTCCCTCCGCGCCATTAACTTCCCGCTCCAAAATTTCTGTAACTTCCGTTTCCACCGTCTCCGGACTTGCCCCCAGATATACCGTGCTGATGGTCACCACCGGCGGATCAATTTGCGGAAACTCCTGCACCGGCAGTTGCCCAAAACTCACCAGCCCCACCAGCACAATCACCAGGGAGCACACCGATGCAAACACCGGACGGCGCAAAAAGAAGTTGACAAACATGGGCAGCGACTAGGGGAATTGCAAGGTGCTTTTGTCGAGCGAATTCAGTTCAGACGAAATCAGGGCGATATCGGGGGCCGGCGATCGCTCCTTAGCACCCTCGACCAATGGGCAGTAAGCTAAGACAAATCCGCTAACTGAATTCAACAAACAACAGCAAAAGGTTATGTCAGAAGATCTAACGAAGGTCACTAAGAAAGTCTATTTTGATATGACCATTGGCGGTGAAGCAGCCGGGCGCATTGTTATCGGCCTGTTTGGCGAAACTGTCCCCCAAACCGTTGATAACTTCGAAGCGCTCTGTACCGGCGAGAAAGGCTTTGGCTACAAGGGCAGCATTTTCCACCGCGTTATCAAAGACTTTATGTGCCAAGGTGGCGACTTCACAAACTTCAACGGTACTGGCGGTAAGTCTATCTATGGCAATAAATTCGACGACGAGAACTTCAAGCTGAAGCACTTCGGTGCAGGCTGGCTATCCATGGCCAACGCCGGTCCCAACACCAACGGCTCCCAGTTCTTCATCACCACGGTTCAGACCCCTTGGTTGGACGGACGCCACGTGGTCTTTGGCAAAATCCTGGAAGGCATGGATGTGGTTCGCAAGATCGAAGCAAACCCCACCGGTATGCAGGACCGTCCCAAGGCTGAAGTCAAAATCGAAGAGTGTGGGTCCCTGGCAGTTGACGAGCCCTTCGTAACGCCCGCTGCTCCTGCTGAGTAATATCACCACTAGCCACACTTAGGTCCCGGTTGCTGTAATAAGGCAGCCGAGATCTAAATCCTAAGGTTGCGCACGATGCTCTATCCGTGCGCATTTCTTTGCGTAAGGTTCTCTATCGAGGCTGCTGGAGACGCACCAGCTCTTCCTGCACCCGCTGGCTTAAGTTGGGGTCAATCAACTGAATTTCCACCATTCGATTGAACTGTTCAACCCCTAAGCCGGTGCTCTCAATAATCGACTTTGCCTCATTGCAAAAAGTCACCGCTACCCGTCGAACCTCTGGCGACAGGGTTTTCACTGTGTCTTCCTTGGAACAAATTACAACCGGCACAGCTCCGCCGACCAGCGCCTTTGTTTGAGAGTGGGCAGTCTGACGCAGCGCCTCGATCGCCAAAACCGCCTCAGCATACTGGCTAATATCTTCCTCGCTAAATCCCTGGGCATTGGCGAAGGACGATCGCCCAAACCCAAACCATGCCGCACCAAACAATCCAACCGCAGCTGTTGCCAGTGTCGCGATTGCCAACCGCCGCCGTTCCTGCGATCGCTGCTCTCGCCGCCGCGCTCGCCGTTGGTCCAAAAAATCTCGAGATAAATACTGCGACTCCTGCCGCAATGGTTCGTGAAATTGTGTCGACGTAAACTGCTCCATATTTCCCCCTACCGCCACAGCTGACTCAGCATCCCCAGCCTTAATATCTCTCAGCTTTTCCCTAATCTTATCCGTATATTTACTGAATGTTGTCATCAAATTTATTAGAAGCGGCTCCAGAGCATTACTTAAGTTCTATCTAAGCCGCACTGAGGCTTAGACGTTGTACAGCCTGATTAAGAAAATCTCGCCATCCGAAGCCATCGCGTACTCGGGTAAACGTCGTTTGCAAAACTGCCCCAATCTGCTCCGGCGATAGCCACTTTTCGTCTGCCTCCCCCGCGATCGCCACCCGTTCTGCATGGGCTTCAAACAACTCCACCAGGGTCAATCCCGCCACCCGAGTCAAATACGCCGCGCTAATTCCCTGAAGCGCCCCGCCCGCCACATAGGTCATCGCATTGGTTTTCAATGCCCCAGCGATCGCCTGACTCGACAACTCCACCAAGCCCTGCTTCACCATCAATTCCCCAAAGGTCTTAGCGATCGCCGATGCCCGGTCCAAATCAAAGGACAGCTGATACACCGCTCCCAAATCCATCACCAACTGCCCGTTCACCGCCGCCGTCGCCACCAAATCCAAACCCGGCACCGGATTTGCGAACGCCGCTGCCGCCGCAATCCACTGGCTCTGCTCAATCGCCGCCACCGCCCGCGATCGCCGCACCCCATTCAACTCCCCCTGCACCTCCTTCAACACTCCTTGCAGTAATCGCATCGGTGCTCCCCACTGCAACTGCGACGCCTCAGTTTTCAGCAACGCCTCAACGGCAGTAGACACCTCCGCGATCGCCGGCTTAGGCTGCTCCATTACCTCAACCTTCGACCCATCCTCCTGGAACCGACGCACCTTAATTTCCCGAGGAGCTGCCGCCGCCGAAACCACCCGCGATGCCGGCAAAACTCCCGTCAACCGCTGCCGCACCCGCTGCAAAATCTCCTGCTCCTCCTCTGGTAGCCACTGGTCCCGCTTATTCAAAACCACCAGTGGCAAACAGGGCGTCCCTCGCAACCCCGCCACATCATCCGCAGCACATAACCCTTGCAACACTTCCAATTCCGTTGCCGTCAAATCCCCCGCCAACACCAACACCACTCCATCCGCCGCCGTTGCTTTATCAAGCGCTGCGCGATCTTCTTCTTCGCGATCGCCATCAAACAAGGCCCCCTGCTCCGACCACTTCAGCATTGCCCCCTCCATCTCCTGAGGCAGCACATCCAACAGCGCCGACTTCCCCGTCGATCGCCCCCCCAGCAGCAACAGCGATCGCTCCGCCGTCACCTCACGCCAATCCAAATTCGCCTCGAGGCGTTCCAACTGCGATCGCCACGCACTAACATATCCAGCTCGCTCAGGAGCCAAACTGCCGGATTCCTCCGACTCGCTTTCCAAAACTGTCAGGCGATCGCGCGTAATCTTAAGCAGCTTATCCACCTGCGATCGCCCCAGTCTCAACTCCTTCGGTGCAGCGATCTCAGTTGATTTCCGCCGCTTTGCCAGCCAGAACCCAGCCCCGCCAGCCACCAAACCCAGCGTCAGCCAATCGCCGCCCACCATCAATGCACTGTGCACAACATCAAACGCTACCCAAGTTCCAGCCACACCGGCTCCGAGTACCCACACCGGCTTTCCCTTGAACCATTGCAGCAGCATCGACATCGTTAACCACCAAACTCCTACTAACCAAAAAACAGACGCACTGAGTTAACTGCGCCAAATTCAGATGAGCCCAAGCCCAGACTCAGCAGGCACCTTTTCCGCCCCATTGCTTACATTAGAACGAATTCTTCGATGAACTGGAGACTGAACATCAAAGTCGACATTCATCACGTATCCGTCATCCAGGAAATTCACCCCCAAAAAACAAATCTGGGAATTTCGAGGCAACGCCTAACCCGGAGGCTAAGAGCAAAACTCGAAATTCCCAGACTGTCTCACACACAAACCGTGTCAGAAATTAAGCTCAAAGGCACATGGATTACAACTTAACAAGTAATCGCAAACGCCTCTAAAAGCTTACGACAGGGAGTTGATGGTGTAGTCCAACAAAGCGCGGAACTCGGTGCCGGCTTGAGCGGACATGTCACGAGGAGAGCATAGGCGATCGCGGATGAAACGCAGTGCCTCAACGTAGGGAGCGGTAGGTAGGCTCAAGGTACGGTATACCTCACGAGCACCAGCGATGCCCCACTCGTCCAAAGGACCGGTACCGCCAACAACTAGGCAGTAGTTAACTAAGCGCAGGTAGTGCTTGATGTCGCGTAGGCACTTCTCCTTGAAGACATCGGTGGAGTTAGCTTCACCGTCGTTGTTCAAGTAGGAGTACTTCTGGATGCAAGCGTCGTAGCCTTCCTTGGCAACGTCGTCGATGTTAGCAGCCAACTTCTCAGCAGCTTCCAAGCGAGCAGCAGCGCGCTGTAGGCTACCTTGTACGGACTCTAGGTCAGAAGAAGAGGGCAAGCGACCCGCTGCGTCAGCGGAAGTCACAACCGTGGTGATTACAGATTTCATGGCGTTTGATTCTCCAAAGTCTAATTTGATCGAGTCTTAAACAGATAAAAAAGTCTGTGTTTAAGCGCCAGCGGCTTGTGGTTGAATCGATAAATACTGAATCAATAAATATCAGATCAACTTAGCCGAAGCCAGTTGAGAACTAGCCTAGGGCAGCAGCCACGCGATCAAAGTAGCTAGCAGCTTCAGCAGCTAAAGCGGAGCAGTCACCGTCGATGGTATCCATCTTGCGGAAACGAGCACCACCGTTTGCTTCGGTGTTGGTGTTGGTGATGTGAGCAACTGCGATCGCCTTCATGATGTTGACGGAACGCACAGAGGACTGAAGAGGTACACCCAAAGCGATGTAGGTCTCCTTCAGACCGTTCAAGCAACGATCATCTAGGACAGAAGCGTCACCAGCCAATAGGGCGTAAGCA
>JBCCTE010000048.1:0-10482 GCA_039198915.1 Cyanobacteria bacterium P01_D01_bin.73
ACCTCGTATTGCTCTCCCCACGAGATCGAAAACCAATCACTCCATCGTGTTTAAGAGCCTTTATTTAGCAGGGCGAATAACTCCGATTCGCTACCCTTTCAGGTTAACAACGACAAGAAAGGTAACAGTGCAGAAAACAAGCCTTCAGCAACAAAATCGAAGACGGAGATAAGAAAGTAAACTTAGTGTTTTGATCTCGATATTTCACTCAACAGAAAGACATATTTTCCGCTTGAACAAGAGGTGATCAAGACTGGAGGCAGGTACACGGAAAAGGGGACAAGCTTGTAAGTCTCATCCCCCTTTTGAAAATAATTGGAACTAAACGGCTGTTTTTTTCACTCGAACCTCAACCGTTCAAGTCCTCAGCTTAGCCGGCTAGATAAGCACGCACGTCAGCCTGCCGACGCCGCAGATGCTTTAGGGCCTGATGCTCTAGCTGTCGCACCCGTTCCCGGCTGATGTTGAGTCGCCGTCCCACTTTTGCCAGGGATAATTCACAGCCATCGCCCAGGCCGAAGCGTAGGATCAAAACCTCGCGCTGTTGGGGCGTTAGCTCAGCCATCAATCCCTGAAGATCGTCTTTCAAGGATTGGGTGCTGGCGTACTCCTCCGGCAGAATACCGGCGTCTTCTAGCAAGTCCTGCAATTCCGTGTCCTGGTTGTCGCCGACCCGTAGTTCTAAGGACACGGGCTGGCGGGACATGGCGAGATAATCACGCACTTGCTCCACTTTGAGATCCAGCGTTTCGGCAATCTCAAGCATTTTCGGCGCGCGGCCATGCTTTTGGGTCAAGTCTCGCTGTACTTTCTTGATTTTGTTGAGCTTTTCGGTGATGTGAATGGGTAGCCGAATGGCTCGGGACTGTTGGGCGATCGCCCGAGTAATTGCCTGGCGAATCCACCAGTAGGCGTAGGTCGAAAACTTATAGCCCAAGGTAGGGTTAAATTTCTCAACCCCGCGCTCTAGCCCTAGGCTGCCCTCTTGGATGAGATCCAGCAGTTCGAGGTTGCGCTTTTGATATTTCTTGGCGATCGCCACCACCAGCCGCAAATTCGCCTCAATCATCTTGCGTTTGGCCCGCTGTCCCACCCGCAGAGCATGAGCCAACTCATCTTCAGTTATCTCAGCCTTCTGAGCCCAAGCTTCCCGCGAAGGCGGCTGTCCCAAAGACTCCGTTAATTCCTCACGCAATGCGCGCAGATTCATCATCGTCTGCACCTGCTTGCCAAACGTGATCTCTTGCTCGCCAGTCAGGAGGGGCACGCGACCGATTTCATGGAGATAAGTGCGCACCAAATCAGTTGCTGGTCCTTTGGTTACTCTGGCCCCCTTACTGGTCCGGGGCTTTTTTGCAATCGAAGTCAATGACATAGTTTTTCCCCCTAATTGAGCGGTGAGAGGCTCTTGAGTCCTCCCTCAAAAACAAGATCGGATTCAGCGCATCTTCAGCGCATTGAACGTTGTGATTCAAACCTTGAAACTGAATTTCTGAATGATTAAAGCTCCTAGAAAAGACGTCGCTTTCCTTGCTGAATAGAGATCGTGGAAAAGTAGATGAATTTTCTGTAGACGTCAAATGTCTCTGTTGTGAACATCTCGAGAGACGGCGCGGTAAAAAACTTTAAGTGTCCTTACACCATGACGTTTAGCACCGTTAAGCCACTATTTCATGCCCCTATTAATTGATCTGTTCAAGTCGAGCAACTATCAGAAGTAAACGCAAAAATAAACAAAAATCAATGGCAATTCATAAAGGACTGATTAACCTGAGTTCTGGTCAGATTTAACGGATCAACAGAAGCTTGGTAGACGCAGTTTCAAGGTCGGAATAAGGACGGCGGTAACGTTCCGATCGCATGTTTCGTCTGTTTCGTCATGGTGACAAGACCTCCAAGGAGAAAAGCCAGATGAGTTGATTGACCTGAGTTACTCTCAGCCGATGCCCAATTTAGAAGCATCATGGATTTAGTGTTCCCTATTTCTTCATTTTTGACGCTTTGCAAGATTGCGTAGGTGAGTTGGTCTGAAAACGCACGCCTGGTGTCCCCTGCTTAGAGACGAAAGAATCAAAAAAAAGTTGAAATGAAATGAGACACATCATGCATCTTGAGTAACAAACCCATGATGGCAAGAATGAATTCTGCCTGGAAAGGGGGAGGGATCTCGGGTTTCCGTATGTGAATTAGGGGGGAGATCCGTCCATGGGGCGAATTGTTGTCAGGTTCATTCCATGGTGCTTAAAAACTTGAGCCATAGGCGTTTGGGGCTTGGAATTATTGGCGTTTCGGAAAGGAGGGAAACCGAAGAGTTGATGGCTGGAATACCGTTCTTGATGGCAAACGGGGATCTGGCTGTTTTGAAAGAGTTTCTCTAAAAACTCTCTGCGCACACTTATTGGTTATGGATTTGCTACAACCGATCGCAAGCGCCCCATAAGGCTAATGTTTCGTAGACGTTGTGGCTCAAGCTGAGGACGGGACTGAGTTTATCAAGCTCAATTGTTCTCTTGCGCCAGTGCTTCTACGAGTCGTAGGGCCGGGTGCCGTCACTTTGTGGGATTTGGGAGAAGGTTTTGCAGCGTCAATATCAATGGTTCCAGCGTCTGTTTCAACAGCCAAAACAGCGGCGATCGCGACGATTCCTAATGGGAATGCTGTTGGGGTTGCTGGTAACGGTGGGGTTGCTGGGGGCGATCGCCTGGCCGGGATTTTCGACCCAGTCTGGAGCGGCGGCTAAGTCCGACACGCCCATTGAATTGAACTTGCTGATGCACGTGCCTGAGGCGGGTCAGTGGAGCGGGATTGTTGAGGCCTTTGATCAAGAAAATCCCGGCATTAAGTTGAACGTGATTGAGGGACCCAGCGCTACGAACCTAATTGAGGATCTGCATACATCCGCCTTTATTTTGGGTGATTCTCCCTACGACTTGATTTATCTGGATATTGCCTGGGTGCCGAAGTTTGCGGCAGCGGGATGGCTGATGGATTTATCCAAGGAGATGTCCGAGGAGGAACTGGCGGAGTTTTTGCCGGGGGATGTGGACGGTGGGCGATACAAGGGCGGACTGTACCGCATGCCCTTCCGGACGGACATGGGAATGCTGTACTACCGCAAGGATTTGTTGGATGAGTTGGGGATTGCGCCGCCCGAAACCTTTGCAGACTTGGTGAGCGCATCGAAGCGGTTGCAGGAGGCGGACAAGACGGAGTGGGGATATCTGTGGCAGGGCAAGCAGTATGAGGGTTTGGCGGCCATGGTTGTGGAGATTTTTGAGGGCTTTGGCGGCTTTTGGGTTGACCCGACAACCAATGCGGTGGGGTTGGACAAGCCTGAGGCGATCGCCGCAGTAGAGTTTTTAGTGGACGCCATTGACGAAGGCATTTCCCCACCAGGAACTACGACTTACACGGAAACGGAAACCCTGCGATTTTTCCGCAACGGCAGTGCGGCATTTTTACGCAACTGGCCCTACGTTTGGGCGGAAGCCAACAAGCCCGATTCTCCGATTCGCGGCAAGGTTGGCATTGTGCCGATGGTCCATGCGCCGGGTAAATCCAGCGGCGCTTGCCAGGGGGGCTGGGGATTAGGAATTAATCGATTTTCTAAGCATCCTGATGAGGCGATCGCGGCGGCAAAGTTCTTTGCCCGCGAGGATATTCAAAAGCAGTTTGTGATGGAGCACAGCTACGTTGCCAGCCGGAAATCTCTGGCGGACGATCCCGATGTGACGGCGAAATATCCTCAGTATTCGCAGCTTGTGGAAATTTTGGACAGCAGCCCGGTACTGCGCCCGCCGATCGCCCAATACGCTCAAGCGTCGGATATTTTGCAGCGCTATCTAACGGCGGCGCTGACTCAGAGCATGACGCCGGAAGCGGCAATGATGGCAGCGGCACGGGAAACGCGATCGCTCCTGGGCACAGAGGAAAGTTAGAGATTTAAGAATAGACTTCCGACATTTAAAAGCATCATCCAACTTCAACATTCAATTTAATGACCGCTAAACAATCACAGGCAGAGTCGAGATGGATTCAGCAGGAATGGAAAACAGCGGGGATATTAGTTGCTCCGGCGATCTCCATTTTGCTGCTGATTTATGCCTATCCCATCGGGCGTTCTTTTATCCTCAGTCTGTTTGCAGAAAACCTAGGAACTCAGCTGCAGCCGGTTTTTAATGGGCTGGGAAATTACGGACGTTTGTTCGGCGATGGACGGTTTTGGCAAAGCTTAGGAAATACCGCGTTTTTCACGGTCGCCTCTGTTGCTATTGAGCTGGGGCTGGGGTTGGCGATCGCCTTATTACTTAACCGATCTTTTCGAGGACGTGGCATTGTTCGGACCATTGCAATTTTGCCCTGGGCATTGCCGACGGCGGTGATGGCAGTGGGATGGGCGTGGATTTTTAATGACCAGTTTGGTGTTGTTAACGACCTGTTGCAGCGTATCGGAATTATCACCGACGGAATTAACTGGCTGGGGAATCCAACCTTGGCAATGGTGTCGTTGATTGTGGCGGACGTGTGGAAGACAACGCCGTTTGTCAGCGTTATTTTGCTGGCGGGGTTGCAGTCAATTTCGAAGGATCTTTACGAAGCTCATGCGATGGATGGGGCGACGCCCTGGCAAAGTTTCACGGCAATTACCGTGCCTTTACTAATGCCGCAAATTTTGATTTCCATCCTGTTTCGATTTGCCCAGTCCTTTGGCATTTTTGACCTGGTGCAGGTGATGACCGGTGGTGGTCCTGCGGGGTCGACGGAAATGGTTTCTATCTATATCTATTCCACCGTGATGCGCTATCTGGATTTTGGCTACGGAGCGGCGCTGATTGTTGTTACTTTTCTGCTGTTAATTCTTGCCGTTGCGGTGGCAGCTCTCGGGCTACGTCGCCTGGGTGTTGATGTCACTCAGTAATTCTTGAGTTTGAAGCTAGTTATAAATCCTTTTTTTTGACTTCTATTGATTGAGTAATTTGATATGTCCTCTGCTTCAACTTCATCTGAATCTGGGCGATCGCCACAACTTTGGAAAGGCATTATTTTCGGAATTTTGATTGTTTGCCTAGTGGCTTTTTGCCTGGCTCCCGTAATGTGGCAATGGCTGACGTCGGTGAAAGTTAATGCCGATATTGAAACTACGCCAAACATTTACTTCCCCAGCCGATATACCCTGTCCCACTATGCCGAATTATTCTCCCGGCGACCGTTTTGGTCGTATCTCGGCAATAGCGTTTTAGTGTCAGTTTTATCGACGCTACTGTGCCTGGGAGTTGGCACGCCCGCTGCTTATGCGATCGCCCGCCTACGACTACCGGGAAAATCGATACTTTTGGGGCTGTTATTAATAGTCAGCCTGTTTCCCTACATCCTTTTGTTCTTGGGACTGTTGGAAATCGTCAGTGCGTTGAGGGTGGGCAATAACTACCTGGCTTTGATTGTTCCCTACACGGCAATTAACCTGCCGCTGACCATTTTGGTGATGCGAAGTTTCTTCCAGCAGCTACCCCTCGATCTAGAAGATGCGGCGAAGGTTGATGGATACAATACACAGCAAATTTTGACGCAGATTCTGTTGCCCCTGACCCTTCCGGCTTTGGTGACCACCGGAATTTTGACCTTTATCTTTGCCTGGAATGAGTTTTTGTTTGCCCTGACATTTATGTCGCAGGAAACCTTAAAAACTGTCCCCGTTGCAACGGCTCAGCTTAGTGGGGCAAGTCAGTTTGAAACGCCCTACGGTCCCATGGCTGCGGCAACAATTGTTGGCACAATTCCTTTGGTTTTACTGGTGTTGTTCTTCCAGCGAAAAATTGTTCAAGGACTGACGGCTGGCGCTGTCAAAGGATAGCTTTCTCGATAATAGTTCAGATTATTTCCAACGTTTAAAACGGCTTATTTAAACCCTCAACCCTTAAAATCCTGTGGCAACTTTAGAACTTAAAAACATCAATAAAACCTACAGCCGTACCGTTGTGCCGGTGAAGGATATTTCCCTGACGGTGGGGGATGACGAGTTTCTGACGCTGCTGGGACCGTCGGGATGTGGAAAATCGACGACGCTGCGGGCGATCGCCGGGCTCGACCTTCCAACGCGGGGGCAGGTTCTGATTGGCGATCGCGATGTCACCTACACGCCGCCGGGCGATCGCAATGTGGCGATGGTATTCCAGAGTTATGCGCTGTATCCCCATATGAGCGTGCGGGAAAATGTGGCGGCGGGGCTGAAGCTGCGGCGGTTGCCGGTGGGGGAGATCTCGGATCGGGTGCAGTCGGTGGCGATGAAGCTGGATTTGGAGGCGCTGTTGGATCGCAAGCCCAGCCAGCTATCGGGTGGGCAGCGGCAGCGGGTGGCGTTGGCGCGGGCATTGGTGCGGCGGCCGGATGTGTTTTTGCTGGACGAGCCCCTCAGCAATTTGGATGCGCTGTTGCGGGAGCAGGTGCGGGGAGAGCTGAAGCAGATTTTTGCCGACCAGCCAGCTCCGGTGGTGTATGTCACCCACGACCAGACGGAGGCGATGACGCTATCTAGCAAGGTGGCGGTTCTGTATGACGGGCATTTGCAGCAGTTGGATTCGCCGGAGCGCATTTATTCGAAGCCTGCCAACCGTTTTGTGGCGGGATTTATCGGCAGCCCCCAGATGAATTTGCTGACGCTGAAGCGCGATGGCAGCGGGGCACAACTGGGTGGCATTTCGATTCCATTGCCAAACGGGGCGGCTACGGATTCGGCGACGGTGACGCTGGGGATTCGCCCGGAGGACTGTGTTTTTGGGAATCCTGGCTCCGCAGATACGGAAAAGGCGGTGGCTGTATCTGGCACCGTGTTTCTAAATGAAAACCTGGGACCCAATTTACTGATTAGCTTGCGACTGGATGAAGAGAGAACAGAAGAACTGATAACCTTGCGATCGCGTGTGCCCGTCGGTTCTGTTTCGGTCGGGGACGAAGTTACTCTCCTTTTACCCCGCGATCGCCTGCATTGGTTTGATGCGGTTACCGGCGATCGACTCAGCAATTGATTTTTTCGAATAAAGGCTGGCATCGGTAACGTTCCGTCAGCTTGAAACGATAGTCCTTTCAGCACCCAATGCGCGGTGTCTTAGAAGTGATCGCATGGAATATCTGCTCAAGTTCAATCTGCTTGGATCAGATACTTCGTGCGGTTACGTCGTCATGGGGGTTGCATTCTGTCCGTCGGTAATTTGTGAAGAATCGACGTAAACAAGATTTTGAACTTCGACTCACTCTTTAAGAAGTAGCTGACCATGCAAACAGTCGTTCGAATTTATGACATCGTCACCGGTAGTCATATCTACACGCAAAGTGAGGCCGAAGCCTCTCAATTGATTGAAGATGGCGATCGCTATCGAGATGAAGGGGCGGTTTTCGAATCCGTGGGTCCCAACCCCGTCGTACGTTTTCGAAATCTGGTAACCGGCGGCATTTTCTATTCTATTTCCCCAGAAGAACAGGCAACTGTCCGGCAAAATCCTGGATTTAGCGAGGTCGAAAACGGCGGGTTCAACGCGACCATCAATCCCCGTCTAGGCGTTGATCCCGTGTACCGCTTCTACAACACGGTCACCGGTCGGCACTTCTTCACCTCCAACCCCACAGAAGCCGCATCGGTACGGGCAAACTTGCCTGCGCTCCGAGATGAGGGCATTGGCTTTTATGCCGATCCCCTGGGTGAGCCCCCCTTCCCTGCGGCGATTCCTATCCAGCCAAACTCCAATCCCTCCGCCTCCATCACCCGCCCACTGCGCCCCGGTAACCCACCCTCCAACTTTTCCGACGCAGCCCTCGCTTCTGGCGGACTTAACGTAATCCCAAGCACCGCCGGCACTAACTCCAACACCGCCAGTAGTAGCACCAGCAGCACCACCACCAGCACAACTGGAAGCACAACCTCCAGCATCGCCACCCCAGTAAACTCCAACATCACAACTGGCAGCACCACAACTGGTGGCACCACAACCGGCAGCACAACCTCCAGCGGAGGTAGCTCCTCCAGTGGCGGCAGCATTGGCACGGCGATCGCTGACAATGGCGCATCCAGCGGCAACAGCTCTTCCAGTAGTGGCAGTTCCTCGAGTGGGAGCAGCTCTTCCAGTGGGGGCAGTTCCTCGGGGGGGAGCTCGTCTGGTAGTGGCAGTTCCTCTAGCAGCGGCGGTTCAGGCAGTAGTTCTTCCGGAGGCAGCAGCTCCTCCAGTGGGGGTAGTTCTTCTGGGGGCGGTTCTTCGGATAACAGCGGTTCGTCTAGCGGTGGCAGCTCTTCTGGAGGCAGTTCTTCAGACAATAGCGGTGGTTCTTCTGGGGGACCTACACCTGATGCTGGCAGCGTCGGCTATGGCGCTTTCGAGCAACAGGTGCTGAGCTTGGTCAATGACGCACGCTCTGCTCAGGGCCTCTCGCCGCTCAGTCATGACCCTTTGCTCGGACAGGTGGCAGAGGCGCACAGCGCAGATATGCTGGCGCGGGATTTCTTTGCCCACACCAATCCAAGCAATGAGACTGCGGGCGATCGCATCCGGGCTGCTGGGTTTAGCGGCAGGACTGGGGAGAATATCGCCGCCGCTTTCAGCACGCCTAGCGGTGTTGTCACGGGTTGGCTCAACAGCTCAGGACACCGCGCCAATATTCTGAGTCCGAATTTCACGAAAATTGGTCTTGGGCACGTGTTCTCGTCCAACGATCCCGGCAATGTCACTGCCAGGCACTATTGGACCCAAGCGTTCAACGGCTAGTGGCGGAAGTTCAGGTCTAACAGCAAATGCCCCTCATGGATTTCGATGAGGGGCATTTTGATAGCGAATTTGATGATGCAACTAATTCACTTTTGCTTTGCGATCGCCGGCACTAGCTTGCTGGGGTATCGGGCGATCGTATTGGCGATTAGGCTGTCTTGATTTTGAAGCGCCCTTTGAGAAAAGCCGGAAATATAGAGACTTACTGGCTTCTTTAATTGGGAAGGTGACGTAGGTCAAAGGGTTGATGGTGACAATAATGTCGCGGAAATCTCGCTTGGCTAACTCAACAATTCCTCGCGCCACAAAGTTGGCATCCATCACGCCAATGGGATTGAGGTTGCTTTTGAATGGTCCCAACACCATCTTGCGAATAATGCAGGGGGCATCCAATCGGCGCAGGGTAATAATGTCACCGATCACCCGCTTGGAAATTTCGTAAAGGGGACTAAACGCAGGCTGCACTTCCGCTTCAGAGGTATTAACCCAAACTTCCTTGAGGGCGCGATGCTTCGATAGGGTGACGGTATCCAGGAAGGTTTCCATTAGCCGCCACGCCGACATGGTATTCACTTCGTAGGCTTTGGCGATCGCTTCGGGCGATCGCTCCCCCGCTTCGTTAATGCCGTGGTTGATAATCAGAATATCCACGTTGGCGAGCCTTTTTTGCAGCTCGTGCTCCTGTCCCGGTCGCCACTGATGGACGGGAATGCGGGGACCGAAGTCGGCATTGGGGGACGTGGTTAGGGCGATGGGGCGGGCTCCGGCAGCTTTCAACGCCTTAAGCAGAGCGCGTCCCAGGGTGCCGGATGCGCCGGTCACTGCCACGGTTTTGCCCTGGAGGGAAAGGGCGGTTCCTAGAATTTTATCCACGGCGGTTAGGGTGCCACAGTAGTAAGCATTGCCAGAGTCGAAGTGGTGTCGCCAGTGATAGGTACGGTTGACGAACCAGTTGGAGGGATTGTCGGTCAGTGGACCGGGCTCGTGGGTCAGGTCTGTCCACATCATACGATTTTGGGACCGGGCGATCGCCGTTACCGCAAACGCCAGCGAGTACATCACCCCCGTCCACAGCGTCCAAGTTGTTGCCCAGCCAAACGCTAGCCCGGCACCGATCGCTGCGATGGCCACAATGGTCGCCATCACCAGCGCTTCCGGCACGTCGTTGTACCACTGGGACCGAGAAAACGCGTCAAAACTCACCATGGTCAAATCCTTGCGGAATGCCTTGTGGTGGGTGTTGTGCCACTGCTTGATGGGCTCCCAGGTATGCCCCGCCACGTGATAAAAATCGCGGGTCACCTCCGCCAACACCACCGACGCCACCGCCAGTGCAACCCAAACCATCGCTACCATTACTTCACTACCCCAGCGTTTTTCGTTGAGTCGATTCCAAGAAAGATGTCTCTAATGAGTGCACGCATCTCGAAACGTTATCAATTGTAAATGCGAGGACGTAAAAGGATGGGCGATCGCTAGGGAGTGTTTAGAAAGTTCCCTAGCGATCGCCCAAAATTCGTCCTATTCGAGTTGGTGTTTGAACTGATGTTTTAGGACAGGTCTTGCAGTTCAGCGGTGCGGACATTGATGGTTATGTCGCGATCGCCCCGCTTAATTTGCAGCTTGAGGGTCTTGCCGATGGCGGTATTTTCTACCACCCGCTGGAAAGCTTCGGCGTTTTCGATCCGGTTGCCGCTAGCCGACACAATCACATCACCGCGACGCAGCCCGG
>JBCCTE010000049.1:0-10476 GCA_039198915.1 Cyanobacteria bacterium P01_D01_bin.73
CAATGCGGCTGGGATTGGATTGAATGGCCTGGTAGGTGCGATCACCATCGCGCTCATCCAAAGCATCAAGCGCATTGGTCAAAATATTCATAAACACCTGATTAATTTGGCTGCCGTAGCACTCCACCATGGGCAGCTCGCCGTAATTGCGCACGATGTCAATTCCCGGTCGGTTGGATTTTGATTTGGTGCGGCTATTCAAAATGGTCAGGGTGCTGTCGATGCCGTCATGGAGGTCGAAAGCCTTGACCGCAGCTTCGTCCATCCGCGAGAAGGTGCGCAACGACATCACAATGTCCTTGATGCGGTCCGCCCCCACCTGCATGGAACTCAACATTTGGGGCAAATCTTCAACCAGGAATTCCAGGTCTATCTCCTCAACAAAGGCTTGAATATTCTCCGGTGTCTCCGCAACGTGAGTCTGATACAGCTCCAGCAGCTCCAGCAAATCTTTGGCATAGGTGCAGGCATGATCCAGATTGCCGTAGATAAAATTCACCGGATTATTAATCTCGTGGGCAATACCGGCAACCAACTGCCCTAGCCCAGACATTTTCTCCGTTTGCACCAGCTGTGCTTGGGTGCTGCGAAGTTTGACCAGGACCCCCTCCAGCTCCTTTGCCTTGGCTTGGGCTTCAGCAGCCTTCGTTTGGGCGCGACCGTAGAGGCGGGTTTGGGTGTCGGCGATCGCGATTTGATTCAGCACTGCCTGAAGGAACTGCACCTCTTCATCAGTCCAGGAGCGCACCTCCGTTTGTTGGCAGCAGACAATCAGCCCCAAGTATTGCTCCAGACAGTCATCCTGCTCCATGGTGGGCACTAGCAAAATGGACCTGAGATCGAGAGCCGAAACGAAGTCGCGGTGATCCTTGTCCGCCTCCTGCCACTCAACGCTTTCAGGCAGGTACACATCGCTAATCCGCAGTGGCTGACCGTCCTGCAACCGTTGCACTACGGCTCCCGGCGACTCGATGGGGTAGCGCTGCTGAACAACATCTGGCAAATTAGCATGGCGGGATTCCGCCACAATATCCCAATGGTTGGGGGTGGTATCGGTGACGTACCAGGCAAACAAAATCCGATCAACCCGCAGCATCTCCCGCAGCGATCGCAGCACCGTAGCAATGGTGTCCGCCAGGGCGCTGCGATTTTCAATAGAGCTACGAATTTGCATTGAAAGCTGGTTCAGGAGCCGCTCCTGCTCCACCTGCTCTTTAAGCAGTCGCTGCGATCGATACAGCTCCATTTCGTACTGTTTACGCTCGGTAATATCGCTAAAGGAAGCGAGGACACCAATTACCTCGCCATTGCTGTCCAGCAACGGCACTTTGCTGGTATCGAGCCAAACCTCCGTGCCATCTTCTCGAGTTTGGGTTTCGATGATATTCAGCTCCGGCTCATTTTGCTCAATTACCCGGGCATCACACTCACGGAACCACTTGGTTTCTGACTTGCTCCAGGGCATATCAAAATCGCTCTTGCCCACAATTTCCGCTGGACTCCCAATCCCTGTCACCTTGGCAAAGGCTTTGTTGCACCCCAGGAAGTTTAGATCTCGATCCTTCCAGAAGACCGCCTGAGGGATGTTGTCCAACACCACCTGCAGAAGCTGGCGGGAGGCTTCCAGCTCAGCTTCCGCCAGCTTCTGCTGGGTAACGTCCATTAGGGAGCCATCTAGCCACGAGAGATATCCCTCTGGATCAAAGACCCCCTGTCCCTGCTCCAACACCCAGCGAACCTCGCCGTCAGCACGAATAATCCGGTATTCCAAAGTGTACTGTTGGCGCTTGGCGAGCGATCGCTGAATTTCTGATAGCACCTGATCGCGATCGCCGGGATGCAGCAAATTGAGCCATGTGAAAGGCGCTTCTCCGCGCTGTCGGTCCAAAAATTCCTTCGACTCGTACCCCGTTAAAACATCCACGGCCTCGCTAATAAACGCCAGGGTCCAATGTTCATCCGCCAGCCGTCGGTAAATCACGCCAGGAATATTCGCTACCAAGGTGCGGAAGCGTTCTTCGCTTTCCCGTAGTGCTTCCTCCGCCTGCTTTCGGGCGCTGATATCACGGGCGATCGTGGCAATAAACTCAACGCGATCTGCCTCATCCCGCCGCGCCACCATCACCTCCGACACATCCACGAGATGACCGTTGGAGCGCAATAGCTGGCTTTCCCCACGCCAGGTACCATTCTTCAAAATTTGGTCCAGGTGCTCCAGGGATAGCCGATTCGATAACTCTGCCGGAATGCAATCTTGTAGCCGCAACCGCTGAACATCCGTTGTCTCGGGAATTCCCAGCAGCTCCCGACCCGCCCGATTTAGATAGGACAACCTCCCATCGGGATCGGCAACAGCCACCAAATCCGTGGTCACCTCCAACACCGTCGTCAGCTGCTGACGCTCCTGCTCGATCGCCTGCCGCTCGGTGATATCAATGCCGATCGCAAAGAAATAATCAAATCCTCGATCTAGCGTCAGGGGCAGCTCCCCCGCCAGTTCGTCCAACCCCGCCTGGGCTAAATCCCGACTAAACACCGGCACCCCATGCCACTCCACCATCTTCTCTGAGCCGTCTTGGGCCAACACCACACCAACGCTGCGGGTAGGTTGCGCAACGTCCGCCAACTGCTCAAACACCAGCTGCATCGCGCCGCGCTCAGTCTCAGGCAAAAACGTAGTCATATAGTTTTCGCCCATCACCTCCTCAGGGTGGTAGTCCAGCCCCTGCAACATGGCGTCGTTCATCATCAAAACCGTGCCATCCGGGCTCAAGGCCATGCAAAAGACCGGAGCTGATCGCAATAGCTGCTCGCTAAACTCAGCAAAAATGTCCTTGGCTTCTATTGCCTCCCGCGCCAGTCGCTGGTCGGTCACGTCCTGGGCGATCGCGTAGGTGATATACCCCCCTTCCCCCACTGGCACCGGTACCGACACCCAGCGCATCCAACGCCACTGATCATCAACAGTGCGCCATCGCCCTTCGCAGGAGACGCCCTCTTCGCCCGCCAACATCTGCTCCAGGGGCGACATCATCGCCCGCTGGTCCACCTCCATCGCCCAATCCAGCCACAGGGACGGCACGAGCTGACTCTCGGACCAGCCCAGCACCGACTCCCAAGCCCCCATCACCGCCGTAATAATCCCCGCCGAATCCAGCCGGCAAACGAGGGTTTGGGTCGCTGACCACTGCTTACGAGCCTGGCGCAGGGGCTCAAACCCGTCCAGCACTTCGCAGCGAACCGCCACACCCACGTCACTGGTGCCGGGCACCACCCAACGGCGCGTAAACCATTGACACCAAACGGTGGGGAACTGGTCCGATTCCCACACCAGCGCCTGGGGAATAGCCGTTGTTTCCTCTAGGGGATCAAAGCTTTGGGACTCCTCGGCGACGGTGCTATCTTCGACGCCTTCGGCATTAAGATAAGCCAGCTCAATGCCAGGAGATGTAGGCGGCTGGAGCACCTGGTGATGGAGTCGCAGCCAAACGTCAGGGATGGTCGGTCCCAATTCGGTGAGGGATCGACCGAGGGCGGTGCGATCGCAATGAAAAATCGTGAGCCAATCGCTGCTAGCAGCCAGCAGGCGATCGCCGCCGTCAAAGTAGGCGATCGCCGCCGGTGCATCCTGAACCCATTGCTGAAAGTCGACGTGCTGAAATTCCACTGGATTTAACTCTAGTCACTCTCTGATTTCTGGCTCTAGCCGCTGGCTCTAATCGTCGTTGACTCTTGTCGTTGGCTCCAGTCGCCAATGTTCAACGCAAACCTCGACATGGGCATTGGCATCATCGTTACTCAATTTTTAACGATCTAACCTTCAGTGTCCAATCCTGTAACTTCAGTCCTCTCGTTTTGATGACCAAGATCCGCAGCCATTGTCCGGCGATCAATGCTTAGCAGAGGGCATCATTCCCCCACAGCACCTAATCTTTGGGAGAAATTTGGGAACAACTGACAACGCATTTTAACTGAAGCAACAGAAACCAAAACAGCAGATTGTAAGCGCCATAATGGTTGAAGTAGCTTGGGCGTTGGCACAGGATTAAGTCGCCTTCAGCCCGATAAAATCTGCTTTTTCTGCGTCCCAGCGATCGCCCCCTTCGAGACCAAATCCCAGCATTACAACCACCATGCGGCAATTTCTAAAGCAAACCGTAGCTAGCACCATCGGCACCATCCTCGGCTTAGGGTTAGTTGGTTTTATGACCATCGGCGGACTGATTGCGCTGCTGATAGGGCTGGCTGCAACGGAGAAAGACACCGGTCTGGCATCTGACAATATCCTCGCTCTGGATTTGTCGCAGGATATTCGCGATGCTCCCCTGGGCGGGCGAGAGGCGCTGGCGGGCTTACTGGCAGGACAGTCCAACGATGTGGTGTCGCTGCGGGTGATTTTGGAAACCTTGGAGAAGGCGGCGGATGACGATCGCATCCAGGCGGTATACGTTTCCGGTCGGCTGACGGAGTCGGAAGCGGGGTTCGGAATTTTGCGAGAGGTACGCCAGGCACTGCAAGATTTTCGCGACACGTCGGGTAAGCCGGTCATTGCCTACGGGGTGGACTGGTCGGAGCGGGACTATTTTGTGGCATCGGCGGCAAGTGAGGTTGTGCTCAATCCCTACGGAACCCTGGAGATGAACGGCTTTAGCGCCCAGGGAACCTTCTGGGCGGAGGCGCTGGAGAAGTACGGCATTGGTGTCCAGGTGGTGCGAGCAGGCAAATTCAAATCGGCGGTGGAGCCCTTTACCCAAAAGGAGCGCAGCCCTGAAAGTCGGGAACAGCTTCAGGCTCTGTTGGGCAGCCTTTGGACGGATTTTCTGATGACGGTGGGCGGCGATCGCGAAGTAGATCCGAAGCAGCTATTGGCGATCGCCCGCAGCCAGGGCATCTTCCGCGGCGACCAGGCAAGCACGGCGAAATTGGTGGATCAGGTTGCCTACGAAGATGAAATTCTGGAGCAGTTGGCGGAGCTGGCTCCCTCTCAGGATGAGGATGCTCCCTTCGAAAAGGTGAGCATGACGGAGTATTTTGCAGAGGTGAAAACGTCGACCTTTGGCATGGCTGAAGACGGTGGTGCCCCCGCCCCCGAGGAAAAGGAGGCGGGCGACGCAGAGAAGAGTTCTCCGGAGCCCACCGGTGAGGGTGCTGATTCTGTCAGGGTTAGTGGTGACGGTGGCGCTGGCGGGCGATCGCCGAATTTGGACGCCCGGATTCAGGCAGCGAAGCAAACCGGTCTAATTCCCGTTGCCCAGCCGGGTATGCCGGGGCAGCGATCAGTGTGGCTCAACCCGCCCACGCCGGACGATATGCGTAGCCAGGACTCCACTCCTAGCCCCGCCGCTCAGCCGGAAGCGCCCCAAAGTCCTGCGCCGAAGGACGATGCAACGTCTGGCGAAAAACAGCCCGCGGAAAGTCAGACCGAAGCTCAAACCAGTGGCGGCGATCCTGATGAAGAGCTTTTCCCGTCTCGCCCGGAGGTGGCGGTGGTTTACGCTGCCGGGGCGATTGTTAACGGGCGGGGAACGACGGACCAGATTGGGGGCGATCGCCTGGCGAAAACTCTGCGAGAACTACGGCAGGATGACGACGTGGCGGCGGTGGTGTTGCGCATCAATAGCCGTGGCGGCAGCGCAACAGCGTCGGAGATTATTGCCCGCGAGGTGGAGCTAATTGCGGAAATCAAGCCCATCGTCGTGTCCATGGGAGACTACGCTGCGTCGGGGGGCTACTGGATTTCTGCGCCCGCCAGCGAAATCATCGCGGAACCGACCACCATCACTGGCTCCATCGGCGTTTTCGGCGTCCTACCCAATGTCCAGCAGTTGGGGGCAAACAACGGGGTGAACTGGGACGCGGTGCAGACGGGACCGCTGGCGGATTTGCGCAGTGTCACTCGCCCCAAGTCCGCTGCGGAGATGGCAATTCTGCAATCGTCGGTGGATTGGATTTACGGAGAGTTCATCAATAAGGTTGCTGAGGGACGCAATCTGGAGGCGGCGGCGGTGAATGAAATCGCTCAGGGGGCGCGTTTGGTCTGGGCGGGCGGCGAAAAAGCTGGGGCTGGTGGATCAGCTTGGTGGCTTGGAAATTGCCATTAATCGAGCGGCGGCTTTGGCGGAGCTGGACAACGACTGGCGCATTGAGGAATATCCCAAGAGGAAGGGCTTTGATGGGCTGTTCTCCTTTGGTGATGCGTCTATGGATAGTGCGGCGGACTTGGTGATTAAGGCGGGGGCTCGGCTGGGCATTTGGGCATGGTTGTCGGAGTCCCGTAGTCCGGGACAGGTGGCGTTGGCTCACTGGAGTGCTTGGCGATCACAATTTGAATGGCTGGCGACCCTCGACGATCCCCAAAGTGCCTACGCCAAATCCTTTGAAGCCTGGGAGATTCGCTAGATTAGCGATCGCGTCGGAGGGATATCACATTCACCGCCAAATCCAGTTCATTGCCAAACCTAAACCTTCCCGCCCCAGCGCCCGAAATCCCCGGTTTACTGTGCTATCAACAGGGAGATTATCAGGAATGCACTGGCTAAGCCGTGAAGAGTTAGCTAACGGAGAGCAAGGCGGTGCGAGCGACACGGCATAGCGTGATCCGCCCGGTCAAACGAGGTGATAACTGGACCTATGAATATTCTGATGATTTCGACCACCTTGCCCTATCCCCCCACAGCGGGCGGGACGGAGGTGCGGACCTATCACCTGTTAGTTCAGCTCAGCAAGCGCCATAGCGTCACCGTGGTCACCCAGCCTTGGCACGATACGCCGCCGGAGTACATCACGGCGCTGGAGGAAATTGCGGCGGAGGTGGTGACTTTTCCCCGGGCGACGGAACCTCCGGCGGGATTACCCAGCAAGGTGAAGCGGTTCGGGAAATTCCTTTGGGATGCGGTGCCGCCTCACGTGCGCTATGGGCAAACGCCAGAGATGCAGCAGTGGATTGACCAGGCGATCGCCGCAAAAAAATTCGACGTAGTCACCTGCGAACACAGCGTCAACGAAATTTTTATCCGCCCAGAATGGCGACACGACTATCCCGAATTGCGCACGGTTGCGGATATCCATAGCTCGGTTTATGCCGCCTGCCGCGATCGCCTGGACACCAACACCTCGGACCGCCCCCTGCGTGATCGCCTCTCTCTCGGTCTATTCAAGCGCTACGAAAAAAACTACTGCCAAAAGTTTTCAGCCTTGGTGGTCACCACCCCCGACGACTTTACGCCCATCCACGCCTTGGCACCGCAGTTGCCCATCGACACCATCCCCAACGGCGTCGACTTTTCCCGATTCCCAATGCGGGAACAAGATCCTGGCGGTCAAAAGCTAATTTTCTTTGGGGCGATGGACTACCAAGCCAACATCGACGGTGCCATATTCTTTGCCAAGGAAATCTTCCCGCAAATTTTGCAAACCTACCCCGACGCCACGCTGGATTTGGTCGGCGCTCGCCCTCGCCCGGAGGTGCTAGCCCTAGATGAAATCGCTGGTGTTCGTGTCACCGGAACCGTCCCGTCCATTGCCGAATATCTTCATAGCTCGACGGTTTGCGTGATTCCCATGCGGACGGGCTTTGGCATTAAAAACAAAACCCTGGAGGCGCTGGCGGCGGGAACTCCGGTGGTAGGCAGCGATCGCGGTCTAGAGGGGCTGGCGGTGGACTTCCCCGGCGAACCGGTGCGTGCCCTGCGAGCCAACACCGTTCAGGAGTACGTCGACGCGGTGGATAAATTATTTTCCAACTTAGCTCTGCGCCAACAGCTTTCCGTAGGTGGGCGAGAGTACGTGCTGCGGGAATTTACCTGGGAGCGGGCGGGAGATCGCTACGAATCCTTCATTGCCAACCCCAGCTAGATCCCAGAACCGAAACATAACTTGCAATTCCTTACAAACTCGTTAAATATGAAAGCGATTTCTCGGGTAAGGGCATGGCACAACTGTCGTCGGAATTAGAAGCACAGTTTTTAGCGGAGGATAGCCCGGATCAGTTTTCCCTGGCGGATGTACTGGCGCTAGCGGGGGAGCGCACCTTTGGCTTTTTGTTTGTGCTGCTTTCTCTTCCGTCTGCCCTGCCGGTTCCCGCGCCGGGCTACTCCGTACCCTTTGGAATTTTGCTGGCGTGGCTGGGGGCACAGATGGCTTTGGGCTCCGATCAGCCCTGGCTGCCGAAGGTGTGGCGATCGCGCTCCATTGGTCGAGAGCGCCTGTCGGGCATTCTCAACGCCGCCCTGCCCTGGCTGCGGAAGCTAGAAATCCTATCGCGCCCCCGACTTATCCCCATTTGCCGAAGTCCAGTGGGACGACTGGTACTGGGAGCCGCAGTCACCCTGATGGGACTGTCTATGATTGCTCCAGTCCCCGGCACCAACACCCTGCCGGCTATGGGAATTTTTGTAGTCGGACTGGGGCTCATTGACGACGATGGGGCGATCGCACTGCTAGGCGCCACGGGGGGCATCGTCGTGACCGCGTCCATTTGGGCTGCCATCATCTGGGGCGGCAGCAACCTGCTGGAGCTGCTGAAGCGTGGCTTAGGCTAGCCAGATTTGCCGGTCAAGTTTTTTCGGACAGCCAAGGGAATTAGCTCTGAATTTACGGGCAGGTCATAGGCAGCCAAACGAATAAAGCGCCCATAATAAAATCAGCAAATTCGCAAATCGTAATATCTTGTCATAGTCATCCAACTAATTACTCAATCGCAGTCTGGGCACGGTAACCGACGACCTAAGCACCAAAACACCTATGAAAATCAGCATTATTACCACCGCTGCCTTACCTTCCCTAACCGGAACC
This sequence comes from Cyanobacteria bacterium P01_D01_bin.73, assembly GCA_039198915.1. Classification (GTDB taxonomy): domain Bacteria; phylum Cyanobacteriota; class Cyanobacteriia; order CACIAM-69d; family CACIAM-69d; genus CALGDE01. Next base: position 8,794 of record JBCCTE010000049.1, read on the forward strand.
AGTATTAATCCACTGCTGCGGGCAGCCTACCTCTCCAATGACCACGAGGTAGAGCTGGTGCTGCCGGTCTGCGTTAATCGTCACCAGACTGGGTCCTATAACTTTGGTGACCAGGAAGCGATCGCCGCCACATCCCTTGAGTATTTGAAGCGATCGCTCCCAGATAGCGCTTGGTATCCGAAAAATCTAAGCTTTGGCTTCTACGACGCCCTCTACAAGCCCATCACCAAGTCGCTGTATCCCAAGCGCGATATTAAAAACTACCCCTTCAACTGCGACACCCTAATTCTGGAAGACCCGATCCAGCTTCTGTCCATCCCCAGCATGCTGCCTGACCCGAGGCAGACCATGGGCAAATCGCTGCGGGACAAGTACGAAACGGTCATTGGCATTAACCACACCAATAATTTCTTTGTCCTGCCGATTATTTTCAGCAATCCCCTCCAGTGCAAAATCGTCACCTGGGGGCTGAAATTCCTGGGCAGCCGCATCCTTAACCACCAGTGCGATTTCGAAATTAATCTATCGGGCGCCATTCCCCAGCTCCACGACGTCAGCTACACAGAAAACGTCAACGGCGTTCATCGTCAGTTTTTCCATCGCCAGTGGCGATCGCAACAGCAGCCGCACCTGTCCGACAACTATTTCGTCGGCAAAGTCACACCCCTAAAGCGGGTTAATACGCTGCTGGAGTGGGCTGTTGAAAACGGATTTAAGCTGCACGTTTACGGAAAAGTTGCCGAGGTGCCGGAGCAACTACCGAGGCGTTTGCGAGATGATTTTTACTGCGTTCTGCGACGGGCCCACGAGATTTTCGAGACCATCGATAATGTGGACTTCCATCGGGAGACCACCCAGCCTTTTACGGATTTAGCAAATCACAAGACCTTTATTAATCCGTCTCTATCGGAGGTGTTGTGCACCACCACGGCAGAGGCGCTGGCAATGGGCAAGTTCGCGGTGATGCCGGATCATCCGTCCAACGACTTTTTTAAGCGCTTTAGAAATGCTCGGTTTTATCACACCGATGCTGAGGCAATTCAAATGGTGCAGGATTTAGAGTCAGTGCAGCCTGAGGCGGATCCTGCCCTTAATGAGCTGAGCTGGGAACGGGGGTGCGATCGCCTCCTCGCGGTCACCAGCCACTACGCCGAAAACGTGCGCAACGTTGCCCGCCAGCCGTCCTGGGCAGCCTCGCAGCTTCCCTCCTAGGTTTGTCGTTGTCGCCTCAACAATCAAAAATTGCTCAGCAGACGGTCGGCATAAACAACTTTTTTAAAGCCACGAAGTTTTGCCAGTTTCGGTTCCCCAAATCTTAAGGTTGCAATTTGTCGAGGGGCATAAACCCAGCACGTTTGCGCGGCTTCGTCGTACTTTACAAAGCACACCCAGGCTTCCGGGATGTCCAGAATGGGATCTCGCCGCCCGCGCTGGGATCCCGCCTGAAACGTCCAGGACAAGCCGAAGCGATTCGCCATAGCTTGGGTTTGGGTTTTGACTGCGAGGGGAACGCTATCTACGTAAAGATCAGCATCCCAGGATTTCTGAGGGGCATCGTAGATTTCGTTCCCCTCGCAGTCAAAACCCAAACCCAAGCTATGGCGAATCGCTTCGGCTTGTCCTGGACGTTTCAGGCGGGATCCCAGCGCGGGCGGCGAGATCCCATTCTGGACATCCCGGAAG
>JBCCTE010000050.1:0-10397 GCA_039198915.1 Cyanobacteria bacterium P01_D01_bin.73
GGCCCAGTGGCGCTGCCTGGGCTCAAGAAGCCGCAGCTGAAGCGGGCGGAATTGCGGGAGCTTTGGAAAGTGCGCTGAAATGGGTGGAAGGGCTAGGACCGGTGGGGCCGATCGCCTTTATGCTCGTTTACGTCGTAGCCACGGTTGCCTTTATTCCAGGATCGGCGCTAACTCTGGGAGCTGGCTTCCTCTTTGGTCCTATTCTGGGGTCGGTTGTTGTTTTCTTCGGTGCCACCATTGGCGCAACGGCGGCTTTTCTCGTAGGACGCTACATCGCGCGGGATTGGGTTAAGGGTAAATTTATCGAAGGCAACGACAATTTTGCGGCGATCGACACTGCCGTCGGAAAAGAGGGTCTTAAAATTGTTCTACTGACCCGCTTGTCCCCCGTATTTCCCTTTAACGTCCTGAATTATCTCTACGGTTTGACGGACGTTTCCCTAAAGGATTACGTGCTAGCGTCCATTGGAATGCTGCCAGGAACGGTGATGTATGTTTACATCGGTTCCACGTTTGGTGAACTGGCTGCGGTCTTTGCTGGGCGGGAGCGATCAGCAGCGGAGTGGGCGCTATATGGCGTCGGCTTGGTGGCAACGGTCATCGTGACGGTCTACATCACCAAGATTGCTCGCAAAGCTTTGAACGACGCAGTTGGTGAACCCGTCACGGAAACACCTGCGGAATAAGCCCGACAAGTTCAGAGAGATCTGAAACAAGATCACGGCTAGCCAAACGGCGGAGAACGGTATCCTTGGAAGGTATTGTTCTTCGCCGTTTTTGCTGTGGCTGCTGAAAACTCAAAACGCCAAAATGCACTAGCTAATTTTGCCGGTACCCTAGCCGATTTTGTCGGCAGCGCCTTTTTTACAAAAGCAACGCCCTACTTATTTTTGCTGCCAGCGCTTTTTGTTCTGGGCGCGACGGTTTTCTACCCAGCAATTCGCGCGTTTTACTTGAGCTTCACTCGATACGAGAACGGCCTGACTCAGCCGCCAACTTGGGTGGGTCCGGCAAACTTTGAGCGACTGATTCAGGACAATGTATTTTGGCAGGTGCTTTGGCAAACAGTTCTGTATCTGATTGTCGTGGTGCCGATTCTGACCTTTGTGCCCCTGGCGATCGCCATCCTCGTCAATCGAAAACTAGCGGGCATTTCCTGGTTTCGGGCAGCGTACTATATGCCGGTCATCGTCTCCATGGTGGTGGCGGGGATCGCCTGGAACTGGGTTTACGCCGAGGATGGGTTGCTCAACCAATGGCTGATTGGATTGGGGTTGAGCCGCGACGGCGTACCGTGGTTAACGAGCCCGAAATTTGCACTGTTCAGCGTGATGGCGGTAACCGTTTGGAAAGGGCTAGGATACTACATGGTGGTGTACCTGGCGGGTTTGCAGTCGATCCCCAACGACGTTTATGAAGCGGCGGCTTTGGATGGCTCCGATGGCTGGCTACGACACTGGGATATCACGCTGCCGTTTATGCGCCCCTATCTATTTTTGGTGGCAACAATTTCAGCAATTTCCGCCACTAAGGTGTTCGAAGAGGTCTACGTAATGACCCAGGGCGGGCCGCGCAACAGTTCGAAAACCCTGGTGTATTACCTGTACGACCAGGCGTTTAATAATTTGGAAATGAGCTATGCCTGCACCATCGGGTTGGCAATGTTTTTGATGGTGTTAGTTCTATCGGCTCTGCGGCTGGCATTTGGTAATACGGGCGATGCCGCCACCTAACGCGTTAATTAGTGTGGATGAAGCGTAAAGGGCTGTGCTACTCGAAGTCCGAGAGATGTTCGAGAGATGTTAAAGGCATCGATTCGTTTGCTTGTTCATTACCCACAAGCGGGTCAGGTTCTACTCCCCGAACACCAATCAACTTTCCCCTTGTAGTTCTGCAAGTTGTAATTCTGCAAGTCCCAAAATTCTTTGGGTTTCATCATTGGCAGCAAATAAATGTTCTACTCTCAGAGAAGCCAATGTGATATTCTGCGGCGTCCCAAAGGTGGTAAACATACTGAAAAATGCCAGTTCACCATGGGGAGTGTCGTAGCGGGTCGTCAAAATTGGAGCAGTGGGTGGCGGAGTTTTATGGGCAATTTTTGAACCGAGTTTTTTAGTGAGTAAATCGACAAAAGCTTCAACTTTTGGCGCCAGGCTAGTTTGGATAGAAGCTTCATGGCGGAGTAATGCCAAGATCGGCGACGCAACTTCTTCTAGGTTGAGAATCGATTTGCTTAGTCCTTCTGGGTGAATCAGTAAATCCAACATATTCAGCGGCGATCGCCCCATCAGTTCCACTGTCCAAGGCATCAACGTCGCAGCCAACCATTGTCCTCCGTGATTTAACCGCAAAATATTCCAGTGACAATCGAGAACAAATGTCGGTGTTGGTTCGTGGGCTTTTAATAATTGTTCCAGTGCAAAATTGGCTTGGGAGAGTGATGGATCATCAAGGGAAGTTTCGTCATAGGCTGGCGCATAACCTGCTTGAAGCATCACCTCATTACTAATCGCCAAAGGCGTTTGTAATTCTCGCAGCCATGCCAATAACAGTTCACGACTGGGATTAGCTCGCCCACTTTCCACGAAGCTCACATGACGCTGGGAAATATTTAATCGCAAGGACAATTCCAGTTGGCTGATACGTAAGGTATTCCGGAGTTGGCGCAGTGTAGTCGTGAATGCTTTGGTAGTCATGGCAATGTTCGAAACATAGGCGAAATCTAGCGATTGCAACGGCTAAACTCAACTACCTCAGAGGTAATTGCGGCTCCAGAAGGAAATTCTAATACTGGATTCGTAGTGATTTGTGGGGTTAAACCTATGCAACGCAATCTTCTTATTCTTGCCCTAATTCCTTTCTGTGGTTTGAGTGCGATCGCCCTTTGGCAATACGGTTATTTAGGCGTTTGGGAAGCGGCATTTCAGAGTACGGCTTCAGCGCAGGTTCTGGCAGATTTGCTTATTGCCCTAATGTTGATACTGACTTGGCTCTGGCGTGATGCGAAGAGTTTAGGGCGCAACCCTTGGGGCTGGATCGCTTTAACGTTAACCTTCGGTTCCTTTGGTCCATTGTTTTATTTGTTGACCCGCAAGGAAGAAACTCAAACAGAAGAAGCAATGTTCACAAGCTAATCCTCATTGAGGTTCAAAGTCGCGGCAGGAGTCATCTACTCTCTCAAAACAAGGCTTCTAGACTGGACATGATAGGGCGGGGATTGCTGGACTATTTTTTTTCCAGGCTAAACTTTCTTATCCCGTACTCACGTTGAATACAGCTTTCAGTGGCTGATTAAACGGCTGGCTTAGGGGGTGGATCCAAACCGACAACGTCTTTCGGAGAGGGCGTAAATACGGCGATCGCCCGAGGTTGTAGCTCAAACAGAACCGGCGTTGTGGTGCTGATTTCCCCGTCCGTATTAACAGAATGGGGGCGAGAGGTCGTGACGCGAAACGACCTAGACTCCATCGTTCTAGCCTGATTAACTTCCCGCAGCTGTCCGCTATAAATTGCCGGCAGCAGGTTCACAATATCCCACCATCGCCGCGTTTCTAGGCTGTACAAGTCCAGGCGCTCATCATCGATGGTGGCATCTGAGGCGATCGCCATCCCACCGCCATAAAATCGTCCATTGCCTACCGCAATTTGAATAGTGCGCACCCGAGTCTTACCGTCCTCAGTTTCAATCGTGGCGCGGAAGGGCTTGGAGTGCAGCACCGTCTGCATCGCTGACCACAGATAGGCAAGTACGCCCCACTGCTTCTTCGCGGCACGGGTTAGGCGCTGAGTAATATCGACGCTTAGTCCCATACTCGCCACGTTGAAAAAAGGGTGATTATTCGCCAGCCCCACGTCAATTCGATGCTGATATCCTTTAGCAATCAAATCGCAAGCAGCAGTTAAGTCATTGGGAATTCCTAAGGTTCGCGCCAGGTCATTGGCGGTGCCCAAGGGCAAAATACCAAGGGGCAGTTGAGTCCCAAGAAGCCCCGGCAAAGCAGCATTCAAGGTGCCATCGCCACCGCCTACGATGACGCAATCCACCTGATCTCGGTGACGCTCAATAATGTCTGGCAAATCCTCAGGGTTACGGCTAGAGCGGAACGTAATTTCTAATCCCTGGGCTTCAAGCTGGGCGATCGCCGGTCCCAGCGCCGCTGCCCCCCGTCGAGACTTAGGATTTACGAGCAGCAAGCCGTGGCGGGGCGATCGCCCTCCACTGTCCTTCTCTGCATTCTGCGTCGTTCCCCTAGTCAAGTGCCGACTCCTCTAATCGTCACTCCAACGATCCATTCCTGTCGCTACTATAGGCGCAAATAACTAAGGAATTCAGGACAGAACATTAACAGCAATAACAAATCAAAAATCAGTCGGAAATTGTCGCCGGGCAAGCTGCCCGAAAAGTCGTCCAAAAAGCAAAGGAGCTAGTCCGGCGGGGGACTAACTCCTTTGCTGTTATTCACTTGGTGGCGGGGAGCGGATTTGAACCACTGACCTTCGGGTTATGAGCCCGACGAGCTACCAGACTGCTCTACCCCGCGTTGCGCTTTACAAGTATAGGCACGGTATTTCCAAAGCGCAACCCCAATTTTGAATTTATTTTGGGCTGATGGACTTAGCTCAACAAAATCGCCACATGCCATGCGAATTTTGCGCGATCACGCCTAATTGGAAAGACAATCAGCGATCGCCCAAACTATTGCAATTCGACCTTATCGGTAACGTCAATCTTGCCGTCATCCTGAACGGTCCACACATCGTAGTTGCCCACCACGTCACCGTTCTTGTCGATATCCACGTTGCCGCTTGCACCCTGGAAGTTAATCTCCTTGCCTTCCTGGAGCATCTTCAGTCCTTCGCAAACATCGTTCACTTCTTCACCAGGACCATTGGCAACGTCCAGCAGCTTCGACTGGATGCCGGGACCGGTGTTTTCGCCGGACGCCTGAGCCGCCAACATCATCAGCGACATAGCATCCCAAGTTTGAGGAACGAAAGCAGAGGGGGCTTTATCTAGCTTTTCTTTGATGAGCTTTTCCAGGGCTGCTAAACCAACGCCGTCAGCACCGGGGACCGTCCCGATCGCCCCAGCAATAATGGGCTTACCATCAGTATCTTTGCCCACCTGTGCGGGAAACTCTTCGGTTTTAACGCCGTCCGTCAGCATCACCTGCACGCCTTCTGTCAAACCTTGCTCGTAGGCAGCCTTAAGCAGTAGCGCCCCGGTTTCTACGTAAAGAATGGCGGCGACGGCGTCAGGCTTTTTACCAAAGGCAGCACTGGCTTCAGTGGTGAAGGTGGCAGCTTTGGGATCGTAGCGGGTGGGGTTGTCGGCGTTGACAACGGTGCCGCCCAGCTTCTCAAAAGCTTTGATAAAGCGCTGCTCAAATTCGACGCCGTAGTCATTATTAATGGCCACGGTGGCGACGGTCTTGAAGCCGCGATCGCTGGCCAACTTCGCCAATGCCTCTGCTTGGTAGGTATCCGGGGGAGCAGTCCGCGCCCAGAATCCCTTAAAGTCACCCTTTTCAGCACGCTCAGTAAATAGCGGGCTGGTGCTGCCGGGGGAAATCATCATCACCTTATTGCGGGCAGCAACATCAGCGCCGGCCATGGACACGCTGCTGGCGAAGGAGCCCACCACGCCAGCGACACCGTCCACCTCAGTCAGCTTGGTCATACCTTCTGCGCCAGCCGTCGGATCGGTCTGATCGTCTGCCGTAATCAACTGCACGGGGCTACCATTCACGCCACCGCAGGCATTCACCTGATCTACCAGCAAGGGCAGCACTTCCAACATTGGCTGACCGATGGACGACAGATCACCGGTTGCGGGCAGCAGAGCCCCCAGCTTTAAGCCATCGCCGCCGCCAGCAGCGCCACCGTCGCCCGCCGGAGCTTCACAACCCACCAATGCACCAGCAGCGAGGGCGATCGCCGCCAATGCCCGTCCAGTATTCCGAATTTTCATAGTCTCCTCCACACAACTGCGTTACGAGTGTAATCATCGTTTCGCGATTACACATGCACCATGGTAAAGGCACCGCGGTCAACGTTGTGTACTGCTGACTAGAACGGTCACTATGCAAACTAAGGAGCACAGTAACTAGGAGGAAATTGATTTAAAAAGAACGGAGAAGGAGGGATTCGAACCCTCGGAGCGCCCTAATTAGCACTCAATAGATTAGCAATCTACCGCTTTCGACCACTCAGCCACTTCTCCAGCGGTACGCCATTAAATTTTGCGTCACGAACTGCATAATAGCAGACCTGTCTGAGATTGCAGCATAAACTTTACGCTTCCTACGTCTTTATAGTTTTAGGGGCCCCAAAGAGCGTCAAAATGGGCTCAATTCCCCCAGCGTTAGGCACTTGACCGGCATTGAATGGATCGGGCCGGGTTCGGACTTTTCCCCTCGCGATCGCCTAGGACAGACCATTAATTTGTTACTAGCAACCCGACTTACCTTTACAGCCATCTCCAACAATGCTGTAAATGAGCATTTCAACCGCATTTCACCGACTTACTTCATTGACTGAGAGAGAGGTTTCATAGGAATGGCTGCCACCGATTTCAAAGACTATTACGCCATTCTGGGGCTGTCGAAATCCGCCAGCGCCGATGAAATCAAAAAGAATTATCGACGCCTTGCCCGCAAGTTTCACCCAGATATGAATCCGGGCGATCGCGCCGCAGAGGCCCGGTTCAAGGAAATCAATGAAGCCTACGAAGTGCTGTCGGACAGCGGCAAGCGCAAGAAGTATGACCAGTTCGGGCAGTATTGGCAGCAGGCAGACCGAGTGGGCGGGACACCCTGGGGCGGTCGCGCTGGCAGCGGCGGCGGTTTTGACGACTTTGAATTTGGGCGCTACAACAGCTTTGACGATTTTATTAATGAGCTGTTAGGGCGGTTTGGCGGTCCCGGCGGTGCAAGCGGTGCCGGTCCTCGCACGAGTTATAACTACCGCACAACTCCTGGCGCGGGGGGAGCAGGCTTTAACGGTTTCTCTGGATTTGAGAATAATTTTGGCAGCGGCGCGACGGCTAACCCTAAGTCCAGCGGCGATCGCGAAGCAACCCTAACCTTAAACTTCAGCGAAGCTTTTAATGGCACCCAAAAACGCCTCAGCGTCGGCGGTTCTACTATCACCGTCCGCATTCCGCCGGGAGCAAAGCCGGGCAGCAAGATTCGACTGCGGGGTAAGGGGCAGTTCGACGGCTACGGACAGCGGGGAGACCTGTATTTAAAGGTGAGCCTTAGCCCCCATAATTTCTTTGAATTTGATGGAGACAATCTGGTCTGTGAGGTGGCGATCGCCCCCGATGAGGCAGTGTTGGGCGCAAAAATTGACGTACCCACACCCGATGGCATGGTGACAGTGAACGTGCCAGCGGGAGTGAAGTCGGGGCAATGTTTGCGACTACGCGGCAAGGGCTGGGTCAAAGCTGGCGGGCAGCGTAGCGACCAGGTGGTGCGCCTGCAAATTGTGTCGCCCAAAACCATTTCAGCAGTGGAGCGCGAAGCCTACGAGAAAGTTCGCGAAGCCCGCAGCTACGATCCACGGGAGTCCCTAAAGTCTGTGAAGCTGTAGCTCTGTCTTGGTTTCCTTGACTGCTACAACAGAGGAAGCGTATTACCGTGGCTGAGTAAGCGAAAACTATGGCACGTCCTCCAGGGTTGGATCAGATGATTGCGGCGTTTAAGCGCAAGGAATATCGCACCGCCGCTCGACTGTTAAATCCTTTGCTGCAATCCCACGGCAATGATCCCTGGGTGCAGGTTTATGCGGCGCGGCTCCATGAAATTTCTGGGAAGCGGGCGATCGCCGAGCCCATTTATAGAAAGCTTTTACAAAATACTGCTTCTCCCAATCCGAAAATCCTCAATTTGGCGCGGCAGGGGTTGGAACGCCTAGAGAAAGCTGATCGCGATCGCCGCAAAGATGCCCTTGATGAAGCAAGAAAACAGGCGGGCGGTCAGGGTAGCCAGCGAAATAATGCAATGTTTGTGCTGGAGCCGTTGCCGGAGGGGGGCGATCGCAAGGCGGCGGCGCAAGCACTGGCGCGAGTTTTTGATTTGGATGCCTACAGCGCGCGACTGCAAATTCCATCGCGAGAGTGGCGAGTCTATCGATTGGGACCGCTGGCGGAGCTGCAAATTTATGAGCAGGAGCTGAAGGCGGCGGGGCTGTCTTGCTTTGTTGCTCCCATCCCCGAGATTCAGCAGACTAAGGTGTTTCAGGTGCGCTATTTGGAGGCGGTGGAACCCCAAGTCACTGTGGTTTGTGAGAATGAATCGGGGCAATTGGGGCGGATTCAATTTGGCTGGGATGAGGTGAGCAGCCGCGCCACGGGGGATTTACCGTTGTTTGCCTCGGTTGTGGATTTGGATGCCCGTGGTAAGTTGATGCGCCGGGAGCAGATGCAGGACTATGCCCAAATTATGGATGTGCATTTGGGCGATCGCCGCACCATTTTGCGCTTAGTCGACAGTAAATATCAGTTTGACCAGGGCGTTGATTTCGTACCGGTGGCATTTTTAGAGGAGAAAAACCAGCAGCAGGTTCGTCCCACTCGCCGCACCCAATGGAACGCCGTCACCAGCTTTTTCGATCAGCAATTGCCAAAGACTCCAGCTCGCGATCAGTTTGAAACCTTCTCTGCCAGCGTTAGCGATCGCGACGACCTGCTGTTGGACATCAAGTCCCATCTGCTACTGTCGCGCCGCCACGAAAACTCCATCGATTCTGCTTACCACCTTTACAGCGCCCTAGTTGCCTGGCGTGGAAGCAATAATTAAGGCAACTAGGGCGCTGCTTTGGAAGATTCGAGGAGATTTACAGAGCGCGGAGGCGGGTGACTTTTAGGTCGAATTTGCCACCGGTTGAGCTGCCGAAGGATTGGACGCGGATGGTGTATTCGCCTTCTTGGTCAATGCTGGTGAAAATGCGGGAATGGGTGCTGCCGTCGCCGCGATCATCGTTTTCCACTAACGTGGTGCCGTCGTTGGCAATTAGCATCACTACGGTGTCGAATTCGTCTGACGATAGCTCGATCTCTAAGCGATCGCCTGTCTTAGCTGAAATGCGATAATCCCGCGCGAAGCCGCCGGTGCCGGTGGGAATATCGTTGGTGGTAATTTCGTCGCTGATGGCATTGGACGCTGGGAGAGGCTGGGGCTGGTATATATCCGAGGGAACCGCGATCGCCGGTAGGGTCAGCCCCGCGATAGCTACTCCTGCTACGCTGCTGAACGCACTGCGTACCACGTTCGCGAAACCAACCATTTTCCCGAGTTGTTTTGTCACTGCCGCAAGTCTCCCATTCACCAGCATTTATGTTGACGACCATGCCCCAATGGCTGCGCCGCCGTCACTCCAATTGTATGAACCTTATTGGCGAACTGCCATCATTCCAGTGCCACACTGGGAGGTGTGACGTGGCACGGGCGGCGATGGAGTGGCGGGTTCAGAAATGGGACAGAAAGTCAGTCAGGTAGCGGCGGCAAATCAGGAGCTTGCCTGGGATACGGCGGCGTGGCGATCGCTGCGAGATACTCTGCGGCCGGGGCAGCGGGCGATGGCGGATTGGACGGGCGGGCCTTTGGCGGTGTCGGCGGTGCCGGGAGCGGGGAAGTCCACGGGGATGGCGCGGGCGGCGGCGTTGGCGATCGCCAAATTCCAATTACATTCCGCCAAAAAGCTGGTGGTGGTGACCTTTACACGATCAGCAGCGGCAAATTTAAAGCAAAAAATTCGGGCGGCGCTGGTGGAGTTGAACGTGCCGGTGCAGGGGTTTATGGTGTCGACGCTGCATGGTTTGGCATTTCAAATTGTGGGGCGATCGCGGGAGCTGGCGGGGCTAGATCCCCAGGTGTCGTTGGTAGTGCCGTCGGTGGACCATCGGCTGATTCGTGATGCGGTGGATCGATGGATTGAGCGCAATCCCATGGCGTTTCAGCAGTTGATCGAGGGTAATGGCTTTGACGGAGAGGAGGCGGAGCGGCTGCGGCGGTGGTCGGTGTTACGGACGGCGGTGTTGCCCAATATGGCGATGACGGCGATTCATGAGGCAAAAAGTTCAGGGTTATTGCCGGACGATTTATATAAGTTGTCCCAGCTCAAGGTGGATTCCGGTAGCGTTGATGATTTTGTAGTTGCCTATGACGGGTTGGCGATCGCCGCTGGACTGTACGAAGAATATGAACGGCTATTGCGATCGCGGAACTTGATGGATTACGACGACGCAATTTTGGGGGCGCTGCGGGTGTTGGAAGATCCGCAGCTGCGATCGCGGTGGCAGTCGCAGATTTTTGGCGTATTTGAAGATGAGGCCCAGGATTCATCACCGCTGCAAAACCGACTAGTTTCAATTCTCGCCGCCTTCCCCCCTTACC
>JBCCTE010000051.1:0-10387 GCA_039198915.1 Cyanobacteria bacterium P01_D01_bin.73
GCCTAGGACACTCCATCAGCGGCCAGCCCGGCAACCACACCCAGGGCTAACGCCTGCAAAATATCCAGTTGCCGCGCGAGAGATTCAGGCTATACTACTTGCACCGCAGAATGGCGTGTAAAACCGCTGGAACGCAGTTCCGGGATGTAGCGCAGCTTGGTAGCGCGCCTGCTTTGGGAGCAGGATGCCGCAGGTTCAAATCCTGTCATCCCGATTTTTAATTTGACATTCCCAACGCCCGCGATGCGTGCAAGAGGGACGGTTCGATTTACCGCTTGCCGCCATCGATGGTGTCTAGCGACGCCTTAGTCTGCCACACGATAATTCCCGTGAATGCCAAGGTAAATGCGATTTGGAAAACGTAAATGCCGGGGTAAGCGTCAAAGGTAATCATAGATTTAGTGGTAGCTGCAAGCTAGCGTTCAACAGATAGTTCAGTTCGGACGATCTAAATGCTTTGGTCTCAATCTTTATCGAATTGAGATTCTAAATTCCCCACAATTGTAGCTACGCTAGAAACTTTCGGCGAGGGCGAGGCGGACGGGGTCTTGTGCGATCGCGCCCCACACAGCCACTGTCGATCGCATTCGCCCGGCGGGTTATCTCCGTCGTCGACTGATTACTGTCATGGCGAGGAATCGGGCGAGGCGGACGTGCCAAAACCTGATCGGAAGTGGGAAGATTACTGCGGCGATCGCCAACCCCTTGACCAGCTCCCAAACCATTAGCAGCACCAACTCCCTGGCCAGACTCTCGAGCATTCATTACAGAGTCCGCAGTCACCGCCTCAGGCTGCCGCTGTTGGAAAAAATGTCGCCCCATTTCCACCGGAGTAGAAACAGCACCCGGCAGGCGGTGGGTCGCAGACTCTTGCCCTGTAAAAGCCGACTCCTCAGACAACGTACCTAAAAATCTCTCAGGATTAAAATTCAGCCCCAACGCCTCCACCATCTGATCCGGATCAGGATTCAAATCCGCTAACAACGGCAACAGCTGAGTAAGCTCAGGATTCAGAACGGTCACTGTCGCCAAAATAAAACTCGAGCAGGGACGGCGCTGATCCTTGTAGGTAATCCAGACCTCCATTTGAGAGAGCCAGTGACGATTATCGCGATAATAGGTCAGCCACAGTTGGCGTAAATTGTGACGCAGTTGCTCAAGATTCATGGAAAAAGCGGGTTCTTTATGCTGACTTTCTGGGTCGACGTTTGCTGACAACCAATCACAAGCAAACAATCACGAGCAAAATTCTCGTTCCAGCGATCGCCAATCAGTTACTTTTTAGCAACCCTCTTTGACAACCGTTTACCTGTGAATTATGCCTGGATTGGGACTGGATTAGGAAACTATGTGGCAAATTGAACACAATCAACTGCGTACACTTCCTGAGCGCCTCATTCAGCGCTTATAACATCTACAGAGCGCCCGCTATTAGTCAAATAGCAGCGCACAGCAGGTCCCTTAGACAATCAGCGGAGCAAGCCCAATTATGTCGTTCGAGGTCATCCTCATACTGCTGCTAGCTCTGATTTTCTTTGCCCAGTGGCTGGACAGCCTACTCCGGGACAGAAGGAAACGCCTAGCAAAAGACGCACAGTCAGCAGCGATAAGCGCAAGCATTAAAGCGAGCAAGGAATCGCTGAAAGCTGTGCTGGGTGAATTTCGAGAAGATCCCCTAAATATTGAAATCCAATCGGCCCTGTTGCAATCGATGTCGTTCCAGGGAAATCCCATGGGGACAGGGCTTGCCTACAACACCGTTCTGGCATCCCTAGCTGAAAATCCAAATGCGAGCATTTTGAAACAGCTTTCCCTTGACGCGGGGCGAATCCATTACGGTGAAGTGCGTGGTGGCGAAGCAACCGTAGATGATGAGCAGCGGATCATGAACGATATCGCGGTGCGCACCCAATAGCGCCGTAAAGCATGCCTGAAAAACTTGGCAAAGGCTGAATTTTTGACTGCGGGCGGGGAGGGACTATCCACCAACGAAAAATGCGAAACCGGGCTTTAGAGCTCCACAGTCTCGCATTAATAAATCACTATTTCTTTGTCTTGAAAGGAGTGAATTCTAATCATCTAATTGAGAGATGATTCACTCCCCCCTGAGGTGATCGCAGCAATCAAACTACTCCTTACCGGGAGCCAAGGCGTAGCCGCGCATCAGGCTACCAATAGTTTTAGCCGTAATCTTAAGCTGCACAAGTGGGTTCGCAGGAACGACAGTTTTGTACAGGTAGCTATCGAAGGTCAGCTTCTGAACGTCGATATCTCCGCACATCTCAACGAACGCTTCCCGAGTCGCATTGGACCGGTAGAAAACGCGCTGCAAAATGTCCAGTACCAGATAAGTCAAACCGTACTCACGGTCCCAACGCTTGATGTACTTCTTCAAGTCCTTCTCCGTGGGGACGGTTGCACCTTGGTTAGACATCTCCACGATGGTCTCGGCACACATCCGACCAGACTTCGCTGCGAAGTAAATGCCTTCACCCGAGGATTTGGTCACAGTTCCGGCTGCATCACCCACTAGGGCAACCCGACCAACAACCCGACGAGGACGAGGATGCTCAGGAATGGGGTGGGCTTCCACCTTGATAATTTCGCCGCCTTCTAGACGCTTAGCCGCACGCTTGCGGATACCCGCTTGAAGCTTTTTGATGCTGGCTTGGTTGCCGCGCATCGTACCGGTTCCCACTGCAACGTGGTCGAACTTAGGGAAAACCCAAGCGTAGAAGTCGGGGGAAACGTCGTCACCCACGTACATTTCAGCCAGGTCTTCGTAGTAAGCCATCTTGTCTTCAGGAATGCGGATGCGCTCCTGGAAGGCCACTGCGTAGTTGTAATCGCCAGCGTCGATCGCCCGAGCAACCCGAGAGTTAGCACCATCAGCACCGATTACGACGTCCACTTGAAGGGTCTTGGAGTCGCCTTGGACCTTGCCGCCAGAGTGGTCAGCGTAGTGAAGCGTGTAGGGATCCTTGTCGTTCTCAGGCAGCTCCAGCTTGTGGACCGTACCGTTGATGAGCTTTGCCCCTAGCTTCTCGGCGCGATCGCGCATGAAGCCGTCAAGGATTTCGCGACGGCACATACCAATGTACTCGTCATCCTTCAGGGTTCCACCGATATCGACCTCAATGTTCGACGGAGAGATCATCTTCATCTTGCGAACACGACGATCAATAATCTCCGGCGGCAAGTCAAACTCACCAACCATGCACAGGGGGATCGCTCCACCGCATGGCTTGGCATTGTCTAGCTTACGCTCGAAAATATAGGTTTCAATGCCTGCTTTCACTAACGTCTCGGCAGCCGAGGAACCTGCCGGACCACCTCCTACAACAGCAACCCGTAATGTCACAGGCGTTCTCCTAGTCTCTGGCGTTTTGATAATTGGTGATAAATCTATCACAGCCCATTGGCGCGCCCTTAAGGGTTTTAATGCTCCGTCACCTGTACTTAACGAACCGCAATAAACAGTGCTGTGACGGGGGCGATCGCCAGCATAAGTCCATGGTATTGACGTTGCGATCATCGCCTACCGTCCCTGTGGAGCTTCGGGAATCCTTACCTTCCAACGGTTGCGCTCAGCCCCCTTCCGCGCACACTATCTATTAGGCTTAAGCAAAAATTTATTAGGCAAATTACTGACGCGATCACTCAAGCAATCGCTAATCGCTCGAACAACAGAGCGCCGTCGTTTACCAGAGGCACCATGAGCGAGTTTTTCAACAACGTCCTACGCTACCCCCGATTCCTCCTATCCTTCTCTCTAGGAGTCGTCCTTAGCCTGCTATCCCCCTTCACCCGGCTGATGCAGGATCGAAGGAGCGCCGTGATTGTCGTCAGCCTCTTTGTCTCTTCCCTAATTTTTATTATCTTTACCCTACGAGCAATGTTGGGGCTGACCCCGGTGGAATTTACTCCGTAGTCTCTTCGCATCCGCAAATTTAGTCAGTCCTTTGGGCGATCGCCAGCATGGCTGGTCCTGAAAATCCTGACCTTGATTAAGTTAACCCGTGATGATCCGTCTCAGTTGCGATCCCTAGACAATAATGGGATTGCAAGAGACGGGTTGTCGATAATGACTCTCTGGTTTTCAGGGAGGGATGAGGAGAAAATATGGCTACTAGTCGTCGTGTTGCCCGCGTTTCTGAACTAATCCGGCGGGAAGTGAGTCAAATGCTGACCCGCGGAATCAAGGATGACCGCGTCGGTGTTGGTATGGTCAGCGTAACCAACGTGGTGGTGTCGGGAGATTTACAGCACGCAAAAATCTATGTCAGCGTCTACGGCACCGACGAAGCCAAGTCAGCCACGATGGAAGGGCTTATGTCGGCGACGGGATATGTACGCGGCGAGCTTGGACGGCGGCTACAGTTGCGGCGCACGCCTGAAGTGGCATTTGTCGAAGACCGAGGGCTGGAGCAGGGTGACCAGGTTCTCAATCTATTGAGTCAGCTGCGGCGCGATCGCGACAGCGAAACACCCCAAGCTGAAGGGTAACTACTACTACGCCAGACACCGCACCAACAAAACACTTGTAAGTTATTCAGCAGCTCCTGACGAGGCCGGAGGAGCAGGCGCAGGCTTAGGTGCTGCTGGCCGTGCTGCCGGGCGAGGCGCAGGTTTTGGTGCCGCTGGCCGTGCTGCGGGCTTAGGAGGTGCAGGTCGAGATGCCGGTGCCGCCGGGCGCGCTGCGGGTCTTGGGGACGCAGGCTTAGGTGCCGGAGGGGGCGCAGTCTGGGCTGCGGGCTTCGGCTTTGAAGGTGCTGCGGCTGGTGGATTTGCGGGCTTCGGTGTTGAGGCGGGAGCTGGTTGAGCCGCAGGCTGAGTCGCGGGACTACTGCCGCCAGTCGCTGCCGGAGAGGCTACTGGAGAAGCGGTACCAGCAGCGCCGCCAGTACTTCCTGCGCTGCTTCCTGCTGTACTTCCAGAGTCGCGATCACTTGGAGACGTAGCCGTACCGCTAGCTCCACCGCTTGGCGCATCTGAACCATTCGCCGGTTTTGTGTTTTCACCGCCGGTCGTGCCGGGCGCCTCGCCGCCGTTGCTGGCATTGTTGTTCTCGCCAGCGCCATCTCTCTGGGATGCGGTTGGGGCGGTCGATGGAGCCGGACTTGAATCGGGCGAGGAGCCAGACGCGTTTGCGGCCCCAGTGGGTTGGCTATCGGAGTCGTCGCCCTGAGCCGTATTTGACGAGCCGGGGCTTGACGGTACCTGAACTGAGGTGCGATCGCCCTCATTACGAGATGCCTGATTCCGTGCCGAGCCATCGATAGTTAGGTTGTACTCAATGGGAACGCTGGCTCCACCACGAACCGCTTGAAACCGCGAGCGCCGTGCCGCCCGCATCGCTTCGCGGTCAATTGCCGCATTACCGCTAGACTGCACTAGAGTTACCTGCCGAACAGAGCCATCGGGGTTGATGTCCACCTGTACCCGCGGCTTACCTTCAACGCCTTCCCGCAGCGCCCGCCGAGGATACTTGGGCTTGTAACACTTATCGCAAGCCACCGTTTGCGGCCCCTCTCCGCTGCCAGTACCATCGCCCGAAGGGCTAGTTCCTGTATTGCCACCATCGCCATCGGTTCCATCACCCGGAGGAGCGTCGGTATCCGTCCCATTTCCAGTTCCGGCACCGTTGGGATTAGTTCCATTACCGCCAACTCCGCCAAAGAAGCGACGTAGCAGGTCGGGATCAAGCCCGGCATTCCCCGTATTCTGATCGCTGGTGGCGTCTTTTTTATCGTCTGTGTCAGAGGTCTGAATTACGTCCGAATCCACCTTTGTATCGGGCGGTGGAGCCTGCACTGGTGGCGCAGCAACGACCTGGGCAGGCGCGGGGCGCGCGGGCGCCGCTGCGGAAGCTGCAGGCGCTGGATTATTGGGACGATTGCTAACTTGCTTAGGAGTGGGCGGAGGCGGCGTTTCTTCCTTCTCCGGCTCGTCCTGACCCACAACAAACAGTTCAATGGGCAGAGGCTTATCGGCGCTGTTATGCCCCCAAACCCCTAGTGCGCCGAGGTAGGAGGTGAAAGCGTGCAGCCCCAGAGAGCCCACAATGCCTACAGCCAAAACCTTGCGCAGCCTAGACTGTTCCTGCTCTTGTTCCCTATTGCAAAGATCTGAAAGGCTCATGAGTCAATGGTTGCGGCCACTCGCAGCAATGTGAAGACTTCTTCTTTGAACATATTTATGAAGTTTTTTCAATCCGTCAATAGCCAGATCGCTATTGATGCCATAGGGAAACGACATATCCCTGATGAATCCTGAGCCAGCAAACAGTTGAAAATGGCGGGCGTCAGAGAAAGCGACCGAGAGTGGATTCTGTCCCAGCTATAAAGGATTTTGATATATTTCTGCACCCAACGCCCTGTTTCCTATCTATCAGATGAGGTATCGTCTGCTTACTTGACATAGGCTCTCAACAAAAGATATTTTCTCTTTGCTAAATCCCTTGAGTTACATCTCCTATTTCGCTGGTTCAGTGCACATGCTCCAGCGTTTACTGATGCTTTCGCTAAAGCCAATCCGTCCTTAAACGCTGCAGACAGAGGCACTGATGGCAATGGCTAATTGGGAGAACGCTAACTCCCTGGTTTTTCGCGCGGGCGATCGCCGCCCCGTCAGCTTTTCCTCCCACACAATCCCGTTCGTTTCCGGCATTTCTTTAGCCCAACATCCCAAATTCCCCATGGCTTTTTCCTCTCTACTGCGAATACTTCTTGTTAGTGGCTTACCGCTGGCGGGGCTAGTGTGGAGCGCTGCAGCGGCAGCAGAAACTCCCGTGGCCAACGCTGTGATTAAGGCGTCGGTTGACTCCATCTCCAGCCCCGAAGCTGTGGAGGGCGATCGCCCCCAGAGCAACGAGCCCGAGCGCCTGTCCGATGCCAGCCCGGTCCTGACGCCCAGCGGTGACGACTCCGCGGACAGTCTGTTAACGCCGACGGTCAGTGAGTCAGCCGATTCTGAAGAGGCAGTTGTTGCCCAAGGAGAACCATCCGGCGGCGACGTAGCCGATGGCGACGGCGTGCTGCGATTTACGGTAACGGGAACTCGAAACCCGGTGCCCGTGGATGATTTACCCTCCACCGTTACCGTGTTTGAGCGGGATGATTGGGAGTTTTACGAAGCGGATGGGTTGCAAGAGCTATTGCGCTACGAGCCTGGTGTTTCCGTGGATGGCTCCCTGCAACGCTACGGTGCCCAGGACATCAACATTCGCGGTATTGAAGGCAATCGGGTGCTCTTCCAAGTGGACAATATCCGCTTGCCGGAGTCCTTTACCTTTGGTGGTTTACCGCCGGGAGGTTTCCGCATTGGTCGCGCTGATTACGTTGATTTTGCGTCTCTCCAGGCGATCGAGGTTCTGCGTGGTCCGGCATCGACTTTGTACGGTAGTGATGCCCTAGGCGGCGTTGTTTCCTACCGATCACTACGCCCCAGCGACATTTTGGAAGATGAGGACGACACCTTTGCCGCCGATATTTCGACCACCTACCTCAGCGCATCGGGCGGGTTCAATAACGTGGGTCGCTTTGCTGGACGACTAGGTGATTCCGCCTCCGGCGTATTCGTGGTTAGCCGCCGCGATGCCCGTGAGATCGACAACTTCGGTCCCGTCGAATTCAGCAACAGCATCGATACGAGCGATACCAACGTTTTCACCAACCTGGTTTACGAAATCAACGACACCAGCCAGGTCAACGTAATTTTTGAGGACATCAACCGCTCTAGCAAGTACAAAGTTGCTCAGGGCAACCGTGCCTTCTCCGCCCGCCGAGCCTCTCTAACCCAGCTGCGCAGCACCGGTGAAAACCGCATTGAGCGTACCCGACTAAGCTTGGCCTACGAGTACGACGATCCCGATAGCGAGTCTTTCCTACAGTTTGCTCGGGCGCAGATTTATTACCAAAACGCTGACACCACCGAGGAAGTTTCAGAGATTCGCCCCCTAGGTTCGGCACGCCTGGCAGAGGAGCCCATCCGCCGCGATAGCTTTAACGAGTTCACGTCCGACAGCTACGGTGCAGATATCCAGCTACGTAGCGATTTTGAAACCGGCGCCGCCCAGCACCGTGTGACCTACGGTATTGATTTCTCCCAAACGGAAAATTCCCGTCCCCGCGATCGCACCCAAACCGGCTTAATCTCCGGCATCACCACCCGTGACTTCGGCATCTCTGGCACCTTCCCAGAAGAGGACTTTGCTAGCGGTGACACCCTGCGCCTAGGACTCTATGCCCAGGATGAAATTTCTGTCGGTGACTTCGAAATCATTGCCGGTCTACGATTTGACTACTACGACCTAGACACCAGCAATAGCGATGACTTCAATGGCGAAGCGGTGGACCTAGACGCCTCTGCCCTGTCTCCCCGTGTTGCCTTGCTATACCGTGCCACACCGGAGCTGTCCATCTATGGCCAGTACGCTCGCGGCTTCCGTGCACCTCTGTATAGCGAAATCACCAGCGGATTTACCAACTTTGCCTTTGGCTACGAAACCATCTCCAGCCCCGACCTGGAGCCAGAAACCAGCAACAGTTTTGAGCTGGGAATTCGCGGAAACTACCCTCAGTTTGACTTTGGCATCACCGGTTTCTACAACACCTACGACAACTTTATTGCCACCGGTCAGCTGGTGGGTCGCCGCCAAATTGGTCCCGATCGCTCCATCAACCAGTTCCAAACCATCAACGTGGACGGAGCGCGCATTTACGGCGTCGAGGTTAGCGCCGAGTACCGGTTTAGCCCAGAGGCTTATGGCTTGAGCCTATTGGGCAGCCTGTCCTACACGGTGGGCGATGACCTGGAATCGGACGAACCCTTGAACACCATCGATCCGCTGAAGGCAGTGGTGGGCTTGCGATACACCTCCCCCGATGACATTTGGCGGGCGGAGTTTATCGGCACCTTTGCCGGCGAAGCTCGCACTCCCGACGGCGACCAGTTTGTGCCCGATGGTTACGCGGTGTTTGACCTGATTGGCAGCTACAATCCGACGTCTAACTTCGGTGTCAATCTCGGTATCTACAACCTCTTCAATAACGAGTACTACCAGTACTCGGAGGTCCGTAATATCGGCGTCCAGGACGATGATGACGGCATTGAACAGTACACCCAACCAGGACTTAATGTTCGCCTAGGCATCAACGTGAAGTTCTAAACACGGGTAACTTTCTAGGGCAACGCTAATTGCCTTCGCGCGGAGTCTGTCAGTATCGCGGGCTCCGCGTTTTTCATAGCTCTAGGGCATGACTTTGGAGTCAAAGGAGAACCGCCAGGCGCTTTTAGTGTAAGCACTAGCAGCAATCGACTTTATAAGCACATTAACTAATACAACAGCGGAGATAGGAGCTATGGCTGATTTGAAATCTGGTTTGAAATCTCAGCAAAACAATCGGTATCAGGGCTGGAATATGCGGTGGCGGTTGGGGGCGATCGCTCTATTAATTGCCAGCATGGGGGCGATCGCCTCCTGCTCAGCAGACTCAACAGCCCCATCCAGCTCAGAATCCGCTGCCCCCGCAGCCGCCCCCGCCACCGCCGCCAGCGAATCCGACGCTGAAAAATCCGACACCGAGAAGTCGGATATCAAGGTAATCGTCACCCTGACTTCCCTAACGGCGGACCTGGTGGAAACTCTGGAAAGCGGCAAGTTAGCAGGGGTCCCCGGCAGCTCTTTGATCCGCAAAGATAGTCGTTTTGAGGGGTTGGCAGTCGTCAGCGAAGGGCGAGCCGAGCCGAACCTAGAAAAAATTGTTGCCCTCAAGCCGGACCTAGTTATCGGAGCCGCTGGGTTCCATGACAAGTCCCTAAATCGCTTGGAGGAGTTGGGGGTCAAGACTTTAGCAACGGACGTCAATGGCTGGGATAGCCTGAAGCAGCTCACCACAGATCTGGCGGAGAGAATCGGTGCCGATCCGAAGCCGTTGATGGATCGCTACGAAGCATGCCTAGCTAAAGCACCGGATTCCAATCCCTCGGCGTTGATTCTCATTAGTCGCCAGCCGCTTCTGTCTCCCAATAAGGACAGTTGGGCGGGGGATTTCTTAGCCAAATTTAATGTGAAGAATCTGACCGCAGATTTACAGGGCAAAAGTCCCTTCGATGGCTACATCACCCTGTCGGAAGAAAAGGTGCTGACTTCCAATCCTGAGGCGTTGCTAGTAGTCAACACCCAGGATAATTTGCTGGAGCAACTGAAGAAGGATGCCTTCTGGGGCAAGCTCAAGGCGACCCAGGACGATGCGGTTCATACCTTTGAATATTACGGATTGGTTAACCCTGGCAGCATCGCCAGCATTGAATCTGCTTGTGAAAAGTTAAGTCAGCTTTAAGCGCTCCTTGGTGCTAGTTAGTTAGATTCGGCAGCGGGCGATCC
>JBCCTE010000052.1:0-10353 GCA_039198915.1 Cyanobacteria bacterium P01_D01_bin.73
CCTCCGTCTTTGACACCTCCGTCTTTGAAGCCTCCGCTTTTGAAGCCGGTGTTTAAACGCTTACGTGCTCGACCTTAAGCTTCACTGGGGGTGGGTAGAGGGTTCGTGGTCTCTGGGGCGTCAGGCGTATCGGTGGGAAAGTCTTCCACCATGGCGATTTTTTCCGGTACCAATTCCGACTGGATATCCCCAGACAGTTTCTTCATTAGCTGGGGGCGAGAGTCGCGCCACAGGTAGAAAATTTGGTCCCCCTGTTGCCACTGATGGTCCACGTCGGCGATGTAAAGCTGGCGATCGCGCTCCACCAGCAAAGGCAATAGGGAATCGTTACCCATCAATCGTCGCAAATGCTGAATTTGGTCTGCTTGGCTGTCAGTTTCCTGGCGAATTGTGGTTGTTCCAAATTTAATTTGTTGGTTCGCTAAATTTTGATTCCACTCCTTCATCATCACGTCCGCCTTAAATGCCTGGCGAATCTTCACCGTTGCTGCCTCAGCCTGCTCCCGAGGAAACACTGCTAGCACCCGTGGAGGGGCAAACTCTTCGGCAGCCCGCTGGGCTAAAACCGCGTTAACTTCACCATTTTTAGTCATCGCCACAAAGGTGCCCAACGACTCTAAGCCAGCCTTCTCAAGGATCTCCATGTCCAAACCGCTGCTTTTGAACACCTCCAGGTTTTCCTTCTCCGCCGCTGCACAGGCTTCGGGGTCTGTATCCACCAGAACGACCGTCTCGCCTCGTTTTTGAAAAAGACCTGCCACTAAACGACTGACCGGCGTTGAACCGACGATTAGTACTCCCGTCGCCTCTCGCGATCGCAACCCCAGCCACTCGGCCACCGGTCCAGCCGTCAATCCTTGAAGGGTCACCGTCATGATGATGGTCAAAAACACCAGCGCCTTAATGGCATCGCCACCGTTAACGCCGTTTTGAGTCAGCAAAATGCCAAACAGCGACGCCACCGACGCTGACACGATTCCCTTAGGCGCCACCCAACTAACAAACGCTTTCTGCTGCCAGCGCAAATCGCTATTCCAGGTACACACCAGCACGTTCAACGGACGTACCAAAAACATCAGCACCAGCACCGTCGCTGGACCACCCCAGCCCAGGGTCACCACACTGGCAAGGGATAAATCCGCCGCCAGCAAAATAAACAGCACCGACACCGCCAAAATCGTTAGCTGTCCCTTGAACCGCCGCAGGGTTCGCTCATCGGGAATCGACGACGCCCGCAGCACAATGCCCATCGCCACCGTCGCCATTAGCCCTGACTCGCTGACCGCCCCCTGGGATAGGGCATAGGTCACCCACATCCCTGCCAATACCACCAGGTTTTTCAGCTCATCGGACACAAAGGAAGCGCGTTTCAAAAACTGCCCCACCAGCAGCCCACCGATCGCCCCAATAATCCCGCCCAACCCCAGACGTCCCACCAGTCCGCCAATGACATCCAACGGCTCCGCGCTGCCGTTTAGCACCACGTCCAGAACCACCACCGCCAGAATTGCGCCGACGGGATCAATCAAAACGCCCTCGCCCTCCAGCAGCGACGCCACTCGCTTTTCCACCTGCACATTTTTCAGCAGTGGTCCAATCACCGTTGGTCCAGTCACCACCACCAGGGAGGAGTATAGGAAGGCGATCGCCCAGGGAAACTCCCCTAGCCAGTGGGCTGCCAGTCCACCGCCCAAAAATGCAATCAAGGTGCCCACGGTCACCAAATTTCGCAGACTTCCCGACACCTTACCCAGGTCCCGCAGCTCTAGATTTAGTCCCCCCTCAAACAAAATCAGCGCCACGGACAGGGACACAATCACATCCAGCCCGGTCCCCAGTAGCTGAGGGTGGAGCACATTTAACCCGTCGCGCCCCAGACCAACGCCAAAAACCAGCAGGCAAACAATTCCCGGAATTTTCAGATAATTTGCCAAAACCTGAGCGCCAATGCCGGCCCCCACGGTCAGCACAATTAACTGTGAAATTTCAAAGGAACTATCCATAGGCGCGATCGCCAGCGAAGGCATTAGGGGGTGAGAGCATCAACATCCAGAACTTCGACAGTGTCTACAGGTCAACAGATCAAATCAATATCTAGAAATCAATGTCCAAACGGTGCCACAGCAGGCTTAAAACGTAAGCAGCGTGGGTATCAGGGCTAACCGACGTGGGATAAGCAACTAAGCAATAACTAAGCGACAGGTACAACGGGACTGCGTTTCCTCTGCGATTTACTCGCGGGGGTGTTGAGCAGGTTCATCAGTATACCAAGGGTAATAATTCCCTCCTTCAAAATTCAATTCCTACGCCAATTCCGAAAGTTATGGAAACAACCTCCCTCTGGTTCTCCTCAATCATCGTTGCCTTGGGCGCGATCCCCGGAGCGATCGCCCGCTTCTTAACCGTCACCCTCCTCAACCGCATCCTTAGCAGCCCGCTCCTGCCCTGGGGCACTCTGACGGTCAATCTTGTTGGCGCTCTGGTTATGGGATTTGCGATCACCTGGTTTAGCCAATACCAAAAAGGCACCGCCAATTGGCAACTGTGGCTGCTGGTAGGTTTTCTGGGATCCTTCACCACGTTTTCCAGCTACGCCCTCGAAACCTGGAGGTTGCTGAATGGCGATCGCCCCTGGCTAGGCTGGATCTATGGACTAGGCAGTGTTGCTCTTGGACTAGCCGCTGTCCAAATAGGCACCGCTCTCGCAAAGTCCTGGACTACATAAACCGGTTGCCGCCAATCCCTCTGCAGCCACCAAATTCCCTATCGAGGGACACATGAACTGTTGGGGGAAAATCAACGCGCCGCAAGGTTGAAATAAAAAATAAAAGACTAGAGAGAGTTTCACTGCAGCCAAATTGAAGCTCTGTATATTAGCTCGACCTATTGAATGAATAGCGCTATATTATCGGTAGGCGCGAAGCAGGGATACAAAACCCCTGAACAGAACAAATGATGATGGAGTGCGCGCCCCAGGCTCCAGGATCCAACCTTACGCTGCTAGCAATGGCACTTTCGAAAAGTAAAGTGACCTGCATTTACACATCCAGTCTGTTCAGCTCAACATTTTAGTCATGACTTAATCCGTACCTGATTTAGGTGCTTGATTAAGTTGGGGAGCTTAGGCTCTTTGGATTGATCCTGTTGGTTGTTGAGTTGAATGATCAGCCCATTTTTGCGTCTGGTGTGTATACGGGACCAGGACTGCGGTCCGAATTGACCACACTGCGCCCAGTTGCTTCGTAAAGTCGCTGTATAAACCTCTAGTACTGACTTATCCTGTCTAAACTTTGATCTGTCTTCAGTTAGTTTACCGATCCAATTGGGTTTGACCACCGCTGGTCAGACCCGATTGTTTTTAGTGGGGGGCTTTTTACGAAGGCACTTCTGAAGACGGGCATCATTGACTAGGGGTTAAACCCCTCGCCTCTAACGGGTTAAGAATGCTAGACAGCCTCTCTTCCGATATGCTGGCGATCGGTTTCTTTCTCAATTCTATGAACGCCACCAATTCGCAGCAGCCTGACAACGATACAAGCGATTTGGAGGGTGGCAATGCGAATAATGCGGCGGGATCGGTCGGTTTTGAAAGTGTCGTTGCTGGTGCAGCGAAGCCTCCAATCACGCTTGCGGTTACTCTGGGCGATCCCGCAGGTGTGGGACCGGAAGTGGTGCTTAAGGCACTGGCTGATCAGGCGATCGCCCAGTACTGCGTCGTGGTGGGATGTCGTGACTGGGCGATTAGCTGCTACGAATCCCTTCGCAGCCAAGGTAGTGAAGCGATCGCCGATCCCCGGCAACTGCGCTGGCATGATTCCCCCCTCTCTTCAGAGCAGCAAGAAGGAATTCAGCTGGGGAAAGTGAGCGCCGCCGCTGGGGACGCTGCGTTTCGATGGTTGGATCAGGCGATCGCCCTCACCCAATCTGGACTGTGTCAGGGCGTTGTTACGGCTCCCATTGCCAAGATCGCCTGGAAAGCCGCTGGACACTATTGGCCAGGGCAAACGGAAGTGCTAGCCAATCGGGCAGGCTGCGATCGCTTTGCCATGATGTTCGTCGCGCGATCGCCTCACACCGATTGGCCTCTGCGAGTCTTGCTGGCCACCACTCATATTCCTCTGCAAGCGGTGCCGGAGGCTTTAACTTCAACTCTGCTTGATACGAAGCTCAGCCTACTGATTCAGAGCCTCCGCCAAGACTTCGGCATCGTCCGCCCCCACATTGCGATTTCTGGCCTCAATCCCCACAGCGGCGAGGGAGGACAGCTCGGTGTTGAGGAGCGCGATCGCCTTGAGCCTTGGCTAAACCGAGCCCGTCAAAACCACCCGGATTTGACCCTGACCGGACTAACTCCACCCGACACTCTGTGGGTTAACGCCGGTCGCGCCTGGTTTGATCGCCACTGGTTAACGCAGCAAACCCGACCCAGCGGCACTTCAAAACTACCTGACGCCTACCTCGCCCTCTACCACGATCAAGGCTTAATCCCCGTGAAGCTAATGGGCTTTGATCGCGCCGTCAACACCACCACCGGTCTCCCTTTCATTCGCACCTCCCCCGACCATGGCACCGCCTTTGATATCGCTGGGCAAGGAATCGCCGACGCCACCAGCATGAAAGCTGCCTTGGAATGGGGAGTAAACCTAGCCCGCCAACGCCTACACCTCGAATCGGCAAGATAGGTCACGTCCATGGATATTTCCTAGACGGACCAACCCTAAACACGCCAAGGAAACGCCATTCAGCGACAGCCTGATTTCTTGAGACCCTGACCAACCGCCGGAATATAAACCGTATCTTCAGTTACACTTGCCCTAGATCACGCAGGAAGCGTCAACAGTGCGCCAGTCGGGAAAGCTGCGTACCGTGCTCAGGTTTGGGAAAGCTTGATGAACATTCTCCTGTTTTGAATTGTGATTGCAAGTAAAGCGCCATCCTTGAAGTTTAGGATCGCGAAAATCAAAGACCGGCTTCTGAGGGAGTCGGCTTTTTTGTTCTTGGAGTGTGGAATTTGCCAGATTTTTTGCCCTTAGCGATCGCTGAATCGCGTCAATACTGCCGAAATTTAAAGATTTGGATAGTTTATTGCAAAGATTTGGGGAACCTTTAGCCCAGTCAGTGTGATTTGAGTCATCAATTTGTTGCAGTGCGATCGCACGCTTCAAAAATTCCTGTCATATCTAGTTACAGTCCGCCATCACTGCAAAGCCCTGAACTACTCTGAATAATAGGAGCAGGTTCTTAGTGAGGGGTATAGATTATGAAACGCAGCGCAGGTCCGTTCGCCACAATTTCTACTGCAACATCCACCGTTGCAATGCTGGCTGCGTTAGCCTTTAGTACCCTCTCCTCACCTAGTAAAGCCGCTGACCCCGCTGACCTACAGCGACTTTTGGAAACTGGTTCTTGCGCCAGCTGTGACTTGACTGGCGCTGACCTATCCAGCGCCGACTTAAGCAAAGCTAATCTAGCCGAATCTGACCTGTCGGGAGCAAATTTGAACGGCGCCAAGCTTAATGGAGCTAACCTTACGGGAGCCAACTTATCTAAGGCCTCCCTAATCGACACTCGACTCCACGGTGCAGTCCTCACAAATGCGAATTTGTCTCGTGCGGATTTAAGCCTGGCGGGCTTGGTGATTGCTGACCTGCAGGATGCTAATTTATCCAACGCTAACTTGCTGGGAGCAAATCTCGATTCAGCAAATTTGCACCGCGCAATCCTAGACGGTGCTCAGCAAACCATGGCAGGATTGCTGTCTATCAGCCAGGGGCATGGCGCCGGATACCCGATGGATGTGTACGGAATTAATTTCCGCGATGCAAATCTCACCGATGCTTCCCTTCAGCGGGCTAATCTAAGTGGCTCAGACCTACAGGGGGCAAGCCTGGTCAATGCAGATATGCGGAACGCGCGCCTAGAGGAAGCCAATCTTTCTGGAGTCAATACCGAAAACGCTCAAATTGAAGGAACAATCCTGATGGGGCGCACGGTTGAGACTCTTTAGAACCTTCTTCTTGAATTGGTTGTGGTGAACCTCATTTTCCTGGAATTTGAGGAGTGCCTCCCTGGCGAAACGATGTTTTTCCCAGCTATTTACCAAGCTGCAGCTAGTGGATTTCTCAAATCGAAAGAAAAATTCTACGTACAGCGGTATACTTAGAAGCCGCGGAGAGCCGGTAAGTTAAAGGGAGCACAGAGATGGACGTGCTGGTAGGCAGGCACAGTCTTTCGCTCCAAGAAGGTCGCACCGGGCAATCCCCATTTCCGTGCCTCCTTGCAAACACTAATTGAAAATTTCAGCAGTCCTATGTCCCGCAAATGCCAGCTAACTGGAAAGAAAGCTAACAACGGCTTCGCAGTTTCCCACTCCCATCGCCGCACAAAGAAGCTACAGCAGGCAAATCTGCAATCGAAGCGTGTTTGGTGGCCCCAGGGTAATCGTTGGGTTCGTCTTCGCCTATCCACCACAGCCATTAAAACTTTGAACAAGAAGGGCATCCAAGCCTATGCGAAAAGTGCTGGTATTGATTTAAACCAGTTCTAGAAGAGGCATTATTGCTGATTAGTGTCTCGGCTATTGAGACTCATAGCTGACCTGCGAATGATTTATGGCAGTAGCCCCCTGGAGTGAGAGTTCTGGGGGGCTACTGATTTTGGATAAAGGCTCGCAATTTCTGTAGGGCCTATTTACATTCGCAGTTTTCCCTCTGAGGATGAGTCATCATTGGATGAAATGGGTAGTCTATTAACTAGGAAAAGCTTCACTAGTCTCGAGACAGCTAATGACCCGGAACTTCCACCTTTTGCCGGTCGTCTTTGAGCTGATGGTGAAGCGATAGGAAGACAGGGATAAATTCTGCTCTTCTATTTCGGGACAACAAGTTCTCGGCTGCGTAAGCGTCCGAGTTATTCAATGAACCGTTGGATTACAGGTCTCACTCTTCAGTAGTGCTGGATTATGTCTAAGCTGCGTCGACTGTACTTAAATTGGGTTTACAGACTAGGGAACTGGTTTGGTCGGGCTCAACAATGGATACGGCAGCGATCGCCTGGGACCCGGAAAAAACGCGGAGGACTGCGGGGAGCCCAGAGTGGCTTTATCTTGCCCACCACGGCATTACTTTTGGTGGTGGTTGCACTGACGATCACGGCAATCTCACTGCGATCGCTGAATCGCGTTGAGACCGTTGCGGGCGATCGGCAACAGAAAATTATTTACAACGCAGCGACCCCCGCCATTGATCGAGCGAAAGCGAAGCTAGAGAAACTGTTCTCTGCGGATCCTCGCCGTACACCGACAGGGGTTCCACCGGAGGAATACCTGCTGAGCTTGATGCTTAACGACGGCGCCAGTGGCTTGGTACCGACTTTGAGTGGTACTCCTTACCAACTGCCCGACGAGGAACGTATCGATATCAACGGTGATGGCGATCTCGATAATGCTTGGCGTTATTCAGCGGACACCAACGGTGACGACGTCAATGATTCTGTAATTGCCTACTCAATTACGTTCAAAACCCCGGAGTCTTCCGGTGGGAATTTTGACGCTGCCTCCCTCTTCAATCAGTCGCCAGCATCTGTCAAGGAGCGTGCCCAGCGACTGGAGGTGCGGTCTGGTCCTCTCCAAAGTGAAAACACCGCTGAGGGATGCAACCTTATTGAGCGTCTGGGAGAAGACTTCCTGCCTCCCCTGGAAAGTGGATGGTTCCAGGATGCAAGCACGACGGCAAACCTGAGGAAGAACTTCCAGATCAACGCGGTCGCAGTCCCCACCGATGACTTTGAAGTGAGTAAGGGAGCGAACACGATCGCCACCCTAGAGCTACAGCAGGACAAGCTTGCTGCTCGAGGTAACCGCTGGGCTGCATGGTTCCGTAATGATCTAGAACTGTTCCCTGGTCCTGATTTCAACTGGAATGGGGCAATGCATACCGAGGGAAGTATTTTCTTCGCTGCCAGGGATTCCCGGCTTACCCTGTACCTAGTCAGCTCCC
This sequence comes from Cyanobacteria bacterium P01_D01_bin.73, assembly GCA_039198915.1. GTDB lineage: Bacteria > Cyanobacteriota > Cyanobacteriia > CACIAM-69d > CACIAM-69d > CALGDE01. The sequence goes on from JBCCTE010000052.1 coordinate 7,998, forward strand.
CTGCTTCTTGCCTTTACAGCTTGGATGCTTCGCAGATTTCATCCTCAGGTACTGGCAGTCTTGCGGGTGCTGTGCCTAAGAACTTTAATGGAGATTTTATTGCGTCTTCCTTGACGGACAGATTTCGTGACTTTCGCAGAGATCCTACTGCTTCTATTCACTACCAGCAGGATACGGAAAATACCTCTCGAGGCGCACCCATCGTTGCAACGAACAACTTTACGACGGAAACGGATTCCGTTGATGGCGTTGTTTCTTCGACTGATCTAACCTTGAATCCTTTGCCGCTATATACAGAGGATGTTTCGGAGCGGAGACGAGCTGGAAATGTCCGAGCTGGTGCGTGGTCGCAACAGGCCTATGTCCAAGCCGGTCGGGCTCAAAATGACTCACTGCGGAAGCCTTATTTAGACGACTTCTACCGTGCTGATAATCGATACGGTCCCCGCGCTTCCTATGGCGGTGGAGCCCAAGATACTTCGGGGCTTCCCCTCAATACGCAGATAGGCGCTCCGATTACTGGTAATCAAGATCTAACCCGGAATGCTAATCCGGCGAGTAATGCCGATCTGGGTTTGGATGGATACTGGGAGCGACGGGCGATCCAGGAGGGACTGCGGCTTATCGTTGGGCAGCGTTTAGAGCTGGGTGGCGACTCGATGAATCCCTTGGGATATCCCCAGGACACATCAGATTTCAATGGAACACGTCCCCATGCGACCCTTCAGCGGCGATCGCTCCGAGATTTACTTGCATCGGTTCAAGGCACCCTAGTTTTCCACCGTGCCTATGAAAATGGTGCTGAGCCAGTTGCAGCGATGGCAACGGTGGCTCACCCTGGAAGCGCTAGTAGTCTGAAAAATGCGTCGACCTTTGAGCAGCCGCCAGAACCATTTTCCGTTCGCGACGTAGCCGAGTTGCGCGCTCTATTCGGCGAAGAATTTGGTAACAGCGGCGATGAAATAATGACCGACTTCTTTGAAGGACGGGGCACCAATGGTTGGGAGTTTGACGCTGACACTTTGAATTCGATGGTTTCAGCGACCACCAACGCTGGAAGCGCCAGAGTACAGTTCAGCAACGGGGCGCTTAGGGACGCCGTTGAAAACTTGGCGGCGCTGTCGGGGGATCCCGAAGGAGCTTTTCCTGCTAGGCAAGAGAACGGTACCGTTCATCCCTATCCAGAACTGACTAAGTGGGGCAACTTCTCTGAGTTGAATCGCACGCTGTCAAATCAAGGTTTGGAGAGCCCAGCAGATCAGAGCAACCAGCAGACTGCTGCGTTGACGATGGGAATGCTTGCCTACAACCTGAGCTATCTGGATGCTTTCGACTACGGAAGCGCCAGCTCCCAGACAATTTTGACGGACTTGGCCGATGAGCTGGCGGCAATTGGTGACAAAACTGCCAACTTCAATGTCAGCTTGCCGGGTATTGATAGTGGTTCTCAAGGAGACCCCAACTTGCCGGATTCCGATGCGGGAGCCTGGTCAATCGAGGCGTCTGCGCCTGCCGCAGTCAGGTCGGATTTCCTAAGTGCTCGTACGGATGAGTATGAAAAGGGCAAGGTAGATATCTTCCGCAGTAATAAGCAGACGGATCGCCCCTTCTCTGTGCGAGTCTATCCTGCAAAATCATCGCTTACGGGTACTACGGCAAATGCCCTATCAGTAAGCGCTGCTGATACGACCAAATATGTCGAAATCCAGCTTGCTGGTGCGGACGTCATACCGGATCCCAGCCCACCTTTTGCTGCAGCGCCTCAATGGCAGGACGAGTCCCCTAGAATTCCGCCGGAAGCCTACGTCTTTGCATTGGGTGATGCGAATGGAGATCCTAACCAAAACGGTGTTGATGCGACTGATTTCCAGCGTTGGGCGCGGCTGATCGCTTTGAGAGAGCAGGTTCAGCGCGATCGCAACTTTGGTTTTGCTCCAACCTTCGGTCGGGCTGTGAACACCACGGGACCAAACCCGAATAAGCATCAGTTCAGCTACAAGATTGAGTACGTTTATCCGAGTGATACGACTGCTGCATTTACTAACTTCAGCGGTGTTGGTGAGGATTTGGACGATGATGGCGTTTTGGATCCTGGCGAGGACGTTAACTTTAACGGCCGTCTAGATGTCCAAAATGAGACTGGATTCGATTACAACGGCAACGGCACCACTACGGATATCCATGAGTTTGATGGTGATGGTAGCGGTGTTCCTGATAACGGCGAAGACTTCAACGGCAATAACCAGTTCGACCGTAGCGCTTGGTTTGGACCTGGAGAGTGGAAGGTTGGGTTACTTGAGGCTCACATCCCCAACAAGTTTTATAATGTGACTATAGGAGAGGTTGTATTTGAGTC
>JBCCTE010000053.1:0-10037 GCA_039198915.1 Cyanobacteria bacterium P01_D01_bin.73
ATCGCCACCATCACCGCCGTCGCCCAGGACAACAGCAACACCGCTGACTGGGATAAGTCCAAGCCGAACCACCAAAAGCCGTCAGGAAATGCCGTGCCCGAATCCGCTTCGATGGCGCCGAGAAGCATCATGGGCAAAAGGAGGAAGGTAAAGTCGCCCAGGATATAGACCGACACCAGATTCAGCTTCTCTGCCCAGGTGGATAGGGCAAGAACGGCGCTCAGAAAGGCGATCGCCACCGACACATTGAACATGTCAATCGCCAGCCAGCTTGCCAAATCCACCCCCGAAGCCACGACAAGGTAAAGATGAAACGGTAGCCAGGCGATCGCCGCCACAAAGCACGGAGCCGGGGCACCCAGCATCTTCCCCAGCAAAATTCGCCAGGCAGGTTCCGGAGACAAACGCAAAAAATCCAGCGTGCCTAGCTTTGCCTCACGAACCCAGTTTTGGGAGATGGCGACGCTTCCCGTCAGCGCCACTAAAAATATCCACAGTAGGCGGCTAATCAATAGAACCGTCTCGTGCCAATTGGCTACAGCCCCCCTAGGTACGCTGTAGGCTAAGAGTGCCTGTAATCCCCACGCCACCGTGACCGCCGCCACGGACGACCGAATGGTTAAATTGCCCTGCAGCTCCCGCAATAGCTGAGGATTCCAGCGACCGATGGCATCGCCCCACTGCGCCAGGCGAGTGTTAAGCCCCCCTTGGGTCGACAAAAAACTCATGAGGTTTGCTGGCTCCCAAGCTTAAGGAAAATCTGTTCCAGGTCGTCCTGATCGCAGCGGAAATCTACCAACGAAATTCCGGCGGCAGTGATGCCCTGAAGCAGTGCCGCGCGATCGCCTTCGGATCCGTGGAACTCAGCCACAATACGCTTCTGAGCCTGATTAATCTCCATCACGCCAACGTGTTCGTTATCCGCCAGCAAGCCCTGTAGATCATTCAGCCGATCCAGCGCTTGTAAATGCAGCGTCTGGCGAGAAAAGCGCTCATAAAGCTCCGATAGCGGTGCGCTAGCAATTAAATTGCCGGTTTCCATAATGCCGACGCAGGTGCATAGCTCCGCCAAATCGCTCAGCACATGGGAGGAAATCAGGATGGTCATCCCCGCCTCGTGCAGCGATCGCACAATTTGCCGGAACTCATTGCGGGCGATCGGGTCCAACCCCGACACCGGCTCATCCAACAGCAACAGCGTCGGCTCGTGGATCACCGTTCGTGCCAGACTCAGCCGCTGCTTCATCCCCCGCGACAGGGTATTCGCTTTGGCATCCCGCTTATGGTCCAGCTTCACCAGCGCCAGCACGTCATAAATCCGTGCAATCAGCCGTCGCCCGTGCAGCCCGTACAGCCGCCCAAAATAATCTAAATATTCCCAAACGCTTAGGTCGTCATAAACCGGAAAGTCATCCGGTAAAAAGCCAATTTGCTGGGCAACTCCCTTGCGGCGATCGCCATCATTCAAGGAGATCCCATCAATAACCACTTCCCCTAACGTCGGCCGCTCCGCCCCCACCAGCATCCGAATCAGCGTCGTCTTACCCGCCCCATTAGGGCCAATCAAGCCGTACACCTCGCCCGCCTGAATCTTCAGACTTATGCCATCCACCGCGATATGGCGATCAAAACGCTTCGTCACCTCCCGCACTTCCACTAAACGAATCCTTCCTCCCTCGGTCATCGTGCTGGAAACCGAACCGGACTGGGTCATCGACATAAGCTTATTGACCTCTGGGGTCTTGCTGGGTTTGGCTCGCTGGGTTTGGAACGCCATAGCAACCACTGAACCGTAATTACATTCAAACCCCTGCAAATCCCAGACAGAAGTCGCCGTATTCCACCCTCTCAATCGTCACTCACATCCCTGTGAAGTCCCACTGATCCCTCAAAAAAACAGAAAAATATACAAGGCAGCCCGAGGTCTCCCTTAGATCATCAAGCACCCTGCATCCATCGGAAATCGCCACACCGCTCAGTGAGCCCAGAGAATCGCCTATCCCCCAGCTCCTTCATCCCAAGTTTGTCCTAAAGACTTCGCTCTAAAAGTTCAAATCCGGCACGCTATTGTTTGCCGCCACTTCTGCTCGCAACAGCCCAACAGCTCGGTTGTACTGCAAATCCTGGCCAGAGCCCGGCACCGAACGATTCGCCAACAGATAATAACGCTGCTCCGGAGTTAGCGGAACATTCACATCCGGCTCAATTCCCGTCTCGTTGATGTCCACACCACTGGGAGTGAAATAGCGCGCCACCGTCACGGCCAAACCAGAGCCATCGGACAGCTCGTGCACCGACTGCACCAGCGCCTTACCAAAGGTCTTCGTCCCCAGAACCACCGCCCGCTGATTATCCTGAAGTGCCCCGGTCAAAATCTCGCTCGCACTAGCAGAATCCTTATCCACCAACACCACCATTGGCGCGTCGGTCAAAGCAGTCTCCGTTGCTCGCTCCGATCGCCGCTCTCCTGCCCGGTCCGTGGTGCTAACAATATTGCCCTTATCCAGCCACATCCGCGCAATTTCAATACTTGCCCGCAGTAGCCCCCCCGGATTCGCCCGCAGGTCCAGCACATAGCTGTCCACCTCCGCTGCCTCCAGCTCCTTAATCGCTTCCTGCATCTGGCTGGACGCCGTAGCACTGAATTCATTCAGGCGAATATAGCCAACCTTCAGGTCGCCCTCTTGATTGACCTGCGATCGCACAATGGGCAACTCAATCCGCGCCCGAGTCACTGACACTTGGAAAGGATCGCCTTCAGACCGCTGAATCGTTAGCTCAACAATCGTTCCCGCTTCGCCACGAATCAGCGACGACGCCTTCCGAGACTTCATCCCCTTCGTCGAATTGCCATCAATAGCCAGGATCAAATCCCCCGGCTGAAGCCCCGCCTTAAACGCCGGCGAATCCGGCAGCGGGTCCTGAACCGTAAATCCTTCTTCCCCCTTCGTCTGACGCAACCGAATCCCAATCCCCGAAAGGGAGCCGTTAGTTTGCTCCTTCAACTGCTTGAACTTATCCGGCGCCAGAAACCGAGTGTAGGGATCCTCCAGCTTTTCCAACGCCTCCGACAGCGCCGCATAAGCCTGCTCCGGAGAGGTATACTCCCGCGACAGCAAATCCTGGCGTACCGCATCCCAGTCGTTCTGGTTAAAGCTACCGTCTACGTACTCGTTACGGACAATTTGCCAAGCCTCATCCAACACCGCCTTGGGGCTATCCTGAAACTCCGCCCGCGCTGCCTGGATACTGGGAGGCGCGATCGCCGCCACCGCAAGCACTCCCAAAGCTAGCTGTCCCCATCGAGAAGCAATGTCTTGCCGCGAGAAAGACCCTTTGCCGGACCCTGCTGGCAAACGAGAACGCTTGCAACGAGGGGAAGTTAGATTGGAGTCAGCCATGGCGCAAAGGGCGATAAAGACGGGGAAGTGGGCGAAATCAGGGCAGAAGTGTTGGGGCGCGAACTCTGAAGCTGGTTGCGCTGGGTCGTCAAGACACATCCGCAATTCAATCCTAGAGAGCGATCCATAGATTTAGCACAAGCCCCTGTGACACTTAGAAGTGTGACCGAGGCGGGCAACATAGGCAGCAGACACCTTTGAGCGTGCGATTGAAAGCCCTTCGCAGGACTTGGAACCGCAGAAGGAAAACCCAACTCAAGCCAGATCAAACTTAGAACAACCCTTCAGCCTGAGTTTTACTGCTTAATCTGAATTTATTTGCGTTGCGTTTCGCTATTCATTCTTTATGCATCTTAAAAAGAACTGCCGAAATGGCTGGTGATCTCGGTCATAGGGTTAAGAGAGCTTGCTCAAGGGTGATGTGAGTCAATGGCGAAACCAGACTTGAATCCCCAATCAATTGCTCCTAAAGGCAATGACCGTCCATTCAGCGACAGTCTATTTGGCGGTCCATCTGGACATTGCCCACTAAATCCAAAGGGTGGACCAAACCAAAATCAACGCCTCGGTCCACTCCACAACAGCGCCGTAGGTGTCGCCCGTATGCCCGCCCAGCTGGCGATTGAACCAGGCTCCTGTCCCCAAAGCGATCGCTCCTCCCCCAACAGTTAGCGCCCATATCAGCTCCCATCGTCCCGTTACCATCCCGGCGATCGCCCCCGGCACGATCAATCCAATACCCGGCACCAGCCCCTCTTGCCATCCTTGAATCTCGTCGCGGTGAAACTTTCCTTTACCCTCCGCCCGAAGGTACGGATATCGAGCAATCGCCATTAACTGCCCCCAGCGACCCCACCCCGCCGCCGCCATTAGGACCATCCACTGGCTGCCATCATCCAAACCACCCAGCGCCGTCGCCTTCAGCAGCAGCAATATCCCCAAGGAGATCGCCCCAAATGCCCCCACCACGCTATCCGCCATCACCTCCAGCCGCCGCTCCCGATCCATCACCGCCAGCCCATCCGCCGCATCCATCGCCCCATCCAGATGCAGCCCCCCCGTTATCCATGCCCATGCACCAATTATCAGCGCCGCCCGGGGCCAAGCCGACATCCCCGCGATCGCCAATCCCCAGTTCAATCCCCCTAGCCCAGCGCCAATCATCACTCCAATGGTTGGAGCCCACCGGGCGATCGCCCGAAAGTTAACCGGCCAACTCGCGGGCAAAGGAATCGCTGTGTAGAACAACCACGCCGCTATCCACTGCCCGGCGATCGCCCCGATCCTCTGCCTAACTCCCCGCATTTATCCCCCGTATCAACCATCGTCTCAATTCAACTTCTATTGATACTTCTATTTGATATCCTTGACCCAGAAAATAGAAACCAGCCTCCAGCAATCAAACAACGGCTCAAAGATTGCAAAAGTACAGGACAGAAAATCAGACCTTCCTGCCACCCAACCCCCATCCTCCAACCAAGCCAGCAACTATACCTGCCGCGCTTCATCTCCAGCTTGCTCCACAGAGAGAACACAACGGTAAAGTCAGCCCACTGGGGTTAGCTAATCGAGAACAAAAACTGGATCGTTACTGCTGCGATCGCACACCAGCACCTTCAGACTCAGCTAGGATCGATCACAGTTACCTCCAACAGTTTTAAGAAAGAGTCATAACACGGCGAGAAAATGCGGGGAAGTACACAGAAGAACATTGATCCCCAAACCGTTTCCAGCAAAACCAGCCCCTTAAGGATCAACCCTGGCAGAATTCAGAAGTACTTCCTTCAGAACTGGGAAGTATGCAGAACGAAGTCAAAACCTTGAATCTCCCCGGTCATCTTAAAGTCAGCAAATGATGTCATTCAAAGCCATTGTGGTGGAGGGTCTGAAGCTATTGGCGATTCAATTTGCCTAGGTTAAAGTTGAGTCAGTCTAAGGCAGGAAAAAGGGACATGCACTAGTTCAATCATCAGCGAACAAGTTTACTTGTTGAAGAAAGACAGTTCAGCATCTCAAAAGTTAGCTCCATTCTCGTTTACAATTTCTTAATAATCTCACCATCTGCACATCTGCCTTCCGCCATGAGCTACCGTCATCACACCGCCAAAATTTTAGCCCCTTGCATTGTTGATCGAGGCATTGTGGTTAACCAGCAAGACATGCAGAAACTCCTGTCGGGGCTTGGTCGCGTCAGTTATTCCTACAGCCAGGATGGAGTGGTCGCAAGTGAAGGCGAAGGTGTGGTTGTCGAGGTTTTTGCTGACGACGTGCAAGCCACTTTGGTCGCAAACGCTGCTTTATACATCAATGTATGCAGCTTTGATTATCTGAAGATTGAGCGCGAGGCAGACGATCACAGCAGCTTTTCCCTGATGCAGGACAATCGCGTTCTGAAGCTATCCCCCAAGACCAATTGGCTCCAGGATAGTCAGAACGATGACATTGATGAGGCGGCCCTGGAAGCCGTGTTTGATCGTGTGCTTCTGGCAAATTTTGATGCTAACACCGATGATGAAAGCCATAGAAGCGATCACTAGAAGCGACTTTGATGCACGTCTCAGCCAGGTCGGCAGCAAGGCGCAACAGGCGCAAAATCACTAAATTTCCCGACGAGTCAAGGTTTGACGCAGTAATTGCCATCTACAAACCTTTCCGAAGCCAAGTATTTGAGTTCAACCAGTCGGGATATTGAATGATGGCTAATTTCCTCTGTGGCTATCGTTTTAGAGGCGATCGCGATACTGCTGATCCTCCTTAAGCTTGCTAACCAGCGCCTTAATATCTTGAGTGCGAGACTTGTGAACAACAAGGGTTGCGTTGCCATCCCGGACCACTACGACATCCTCCAGTCCTACGGTTGCGACCAGCTCCTGATCATCGCCAGTGTGAATAATGCAGCCTTGAGTATCTATGCCGACATGACCACCTTGAACTAGGTTAGCGGCATCTCCTTTCAGTAGCCGTTCTACAGCGTTCCAATCCCCCAAATCGTCCCAGCCAAACGCAGCAGGTAGCACGCAGGCACGATCTGTTTTTTCCATCAGCGCGTAGTCTACGCTTAGCTTTGGCAAGTCGTCATAGGCTGCCACTCCTTTTTGCTCTAAAGGCTCCAGAATTTCTGGCGCATGGCGGCGCAGCTCTTCGATAACAAGACCGGCTGGGAACACGAACATGCCACTATTCCAGGTAAATTTCCCGGTTGCCAAAAATTTCTCTGCGGTTGCCCGGTCTGGTTTTTCCGTAAAGCGGTTCACTTTGTAGGCGATCGCCCCTTCAAATTCATCAACGCTATCCCCTTGCTCAATGTAGCCATAGCCCGTTGCCGGTTGGTTGGGAGTAATGCCGAGGGTAACAATCGCCTGCTGAGATCTCGCCGCCGCCACCGCTGATCGCAGCGTTGCAGCAAACGCCTGTTGATCGGCAATCCAATGATCCGCTGGGAAAAAACCCAAAATTGCATCGGGTCCGTATCGCTCTGCCGCCAGCAACGACGCCCAAGCCACCGCCGGGGCGGTATCTCGTCCCTGGGGCTCCACCAGCAGATTTTCCTCCAGTAGGCTCGGCAGCTGCGATCGCACTCCATCCGCCAGATGGCTCGCCGTCACAACCAACAAACGGTCTGGACCGCCGCACATGCCCCCTAAGCGATCGCTGGTGGCCTGCAACAAACTGCGATCACTGCCGTCAAGACAAAGGAACTGCTTCGGTCTTTGCGTGCGGCTGAGGGGCCAAAACCGTTCCCCTTTTCCCCCTGCCAAAATAATCGGCACTAGCCCTTTGACGCCGTCTCCAGTCGCTGTTTCAGCCATCGCAGTCATTCCTTCCAAATCCCTTGCTATGAAATCTTAAATGAAGCAGCCTTGAACACGAACCGAGGCAAATTACCAGAGCAGATTCAAGGCAGGCTCAAAATACACCGCTTAGTCTCTAGGCTAGGATACTGGAACACCAGAGATGAATCCGGAGGTTAGCGCACCCATTCAAATAGCAGCTTAGAAATCCTCTCTAGGGCGTAGGTTTGACTAGGACATCAACCAGACCAGACGACGGCTTGTAAAAGCTTGTATGAGATATCCCATCGGTTCAATGGCGCCGTTCCAGCTAAGTAAGTTGAACCAACTTAAGGTACAGCGATCGCCTGTCTGATCAATACCTAGGATCCTCAATACCTAGGATCCTGCCCTCGCAAGCGAAATCAACATTAGGGCAAATTTCAGTAGCGATCCGTCAGGATGACACTGGAGGAGGTGTGAAGATTTTGAGTAAAGTAGCCTGATATCAAGATAGCTAGGCGCTAGATTGATAAGAGCCTCAGGGAAATCGCTTCAGTTTGAGGATAATGCTGCCTCTCCCCCATCTGCATCCATTAACATGGCAATGGGCATGGTGTCGTCCAATTTCAGACGAAAACAATTGGCATATTAGTCTCGGCAAAGCGGGCACTTCAAGCGTGATTAGCCTGCTCATAGAGGGTAAATTGATCGCCTGGCAACATTAAGCCGTAGCACCGCCTACCTGAGCGTATAAAGGGCAACTCAGCCTTCGCATGGAAGACAATTGATAATTCGTATACATCGCTAAATTGCTAAGCGCACTACCCGACATACCCGGTTGCAAATCCTATTCGGCAGAGCTGATTGATGTTGTTCATTGTCAGCGTCGGCGAACAATTTTCCGTCCCTTCCGATTACTGTCCCATCAGCCAGTCCAACTAACTTCCCCTTACCTAGCCCTAGTCCAGTTTTCCCGCTCGACTCTATGACGGATCCCAACATTGGTCGCCTACTGTCTGATCGCTACCAGCTAATGGAACTGGTGGGGCGTGGCGCAATGGGGCGCGTATATCGGGCTCGTCATGTGCTGTTGGATGCGCCGGTGGCAGTTAAGTTTTTGACCCAGGCGCTGATTAACGAAAAGATGCGCGATCGCTTTATGCTCGAAGCGCGAGCCTGCTTCTCCCTAGGTCAGAAAAGTCGCAACATCGTTCAGGTCCTGGACTATGACATCAGCGACGATGAGATTCCCTTCTACGTCATGGAGTTTTTAGAAGGGCGGGACTTGAGCTTGATAATCAAGCAAGAAACGATCCCTCTGCCGCGATTCCTGAACATGGCCCACCAGATTTGTGAAGGGTTACAGGCCGCACACCAGGGACTCACCATCGATGGCAAAGTGTGTCCCATCATCCATAGAGATATTAAGCCCAGTAATTTGCTGGTGGTGCAGGATCCTGAGCGAGGCGAAACGGTTAAGATCCTCGACTTTGGTATCGCTAAACTGCTTCAGGATGATCAGGGGCAGACCAGCCACTTTATGGGGACTTTAGCCTATTCATCTCCTGAGCAAATGGAGGGGAAGGAGCTAACCAGCCAGGCGGATATTTATAGCCTTGGCATCGTGATGTACGAGATGCTGACGGGGAAGATGCCACTACAGGCGGAAACCCACTCCTTTGGTAGTTGGTACAAGACCCATAAGGAGCAGACGCCTCGCCCGATGAGCACCACTCGTCCGGGGCTAAAAATTCCAAGGGCGCTGGAGCAGCTAATTATGCAGTGCCTCGCGAAGAAGCCCAGCCGACGACCGAAGGATATTGACGAAATCCTCAGGCTTCTGGAGCCCATGGAGCATCGTTACAAGCCGGGGCGTGCCATCAGTCGTCGCATTGAGGACACGCTGTCGCGCGCTAATGTTCCTGAACCGGGGGCGGAGAGTGGTCGGGACCCTTCAGGCAAAGCAGTTGATCCTGACACGATGTGTCGTCTACAAACCTGGCCGACGGATAAGCCGATCGCCGAAATTGTATTTCCCCATCTCATTCCATCCAGCCGCGCTCCCATTGTCTCCAAATGGGTCATGCTGCCGGAGGCGATGATTGAATCCATGAAGCGGCGATCGCAGCAGGGTCAAAACAGCCAGAATCAGAATACTTACCATCGTTTCCGTGGAGCGATGACTCCCCATCCGATGGTGCTATGGCTAACGGTGTTAAACGTGGCGCTGGGTAACGGGGAGACGCCTCGTCCTAAATGGCTCCCTTGCTATTTAGATTTGAAGCGATCACTACTGCTGAAGCTATTAGAAATCTTGTGCAAAACCGGCGAGTACCGCGTTCTGTTCTTCGCACTGGAAGACCCGCAACTTTGTCGGCATGTGGCCAAAGTGTCCCTCAGCTCTTCCCACCGCCGCATGCTTTACCAGTGGATGGAGAAGAGCAAGGGAATGCCGGCAACTCAAGCGAATTTGAGTAAGGTCAAACTCAAGCGCGAGCTAGAACAGCTAAAACCCAAAATTGAGCAGGAGTTAAACGCTTAATTTTGGGTCTCGTCTGAGCTTCGTTTTAGTCGAAACCTAAGCTTAGTAGGCCAAGGTCTCCAATGTCTCGCGTAGGTACAGGCGGACCAGATGGTCAACGGTGTCGGTAGCAGCGTTATCACGCTCCTGCTGCCACTGCTGGAAGCCGGAACTTGCAGCGATCGCCTCTTTCAGGTTCTGCCAAATTGCGGCATCATCAGCTGTGGCAGTCGGGGTTGAAGACGGAACAGGGTATGCCATGAGGCCTCCTAAATCGTTAGACTAAAGCGTTTTTGGGCTTATCGTTTGGCTCATTCCTCACCAGCCAAGCGCAATATTGTG
>JBCCTE010000054.1:0-10034 GCA_039198915.1 Cyanobacteria bacterium P01_D01_bin.73
AAAGTCAGATTGAATTGGTTGTTTACGCTGAGATAGTAAAAACCTATACGAGATTTTTCTATGTGTTTACACGCAGCTTCTATGTAGAGATTCGAATTTGGTGGGCGATAAGTCTTTATTAAGATTTATCTTTAAAAAGAACACATCGAAACATCTCGACTGAGTAGTCTTTTTCTTTTAACTCAGCCTTTCACTTGGGCAGTCTATCTTTTAGATTCGCTTTTTATTTCCAGCCTCAATTTGCGTGTTTTTTAATACTTTAAATGCCAATTCGGAGGCGCTTTGAGAGTCTTTGGGTGTCTCCTATGTGAAATAGGCTTGGGAAATCACCAGGGGCTGCCAACGAGGGTGAAGCTTGCCCAAAAGTAGGGGTGGGTGAAGTCGAGGTTACCTTTGGCGATCGCCTCGGGAACGGTGAAAGCTCCCCGGGAGGTTCCCTGGAGCTGTCCCTGGCTGATGGTGACCTCCCCGCGCAACATAGCGAGCTGAGCCTGGCGCAGAGCTTCTGCCTTTGTCGGTAGGTTGCCTAGGGCGTCGTAGAATTCTGCCATTAGCGCCAGGGTGCCGGAGTCGCTCACTTGCCATAGGCTTGCGACGACACTTTTCGCCCCGGACTGCACCGACAAGCCCGCAAAGCCCAGCTCCGCGCTATCATCCCCAACGGCGGTACGGCAGGCGCTTAGCACCAGTAACTCCAGCGGCGGTGTGTGGAAATTCAGCAGGGAGATCGCATCCACGCCTACCCGCTCATTGCCCCAAAGCTGTACAAAGGAGTCCTGGCGATCGCCCGGTTCAAAAAAAGCGTGGGTCGCTAGGTGGGCGATCGCAAAATTAGACTGCTGACGGGCGGCGCGAATTTCCTCCAGCGTAAAGTCTTCATCGATTAGGTTGACCGTATTCCAGTTTGTGCCAATGGTGTCGACCTCAACGGGCACCGCCGGCAGCTCCGGCAATTGATCAAACTGGGAGGTTCCCGCCACCAGCACCGTGGTGTTTTGTAGGGTTTGGTACTCGTTATTGAGCAGGGAAAAGCTGGGAATTGTCGCAACGGCGAAGTTTTCAATTAGAAACTGCTCGCCGTCGTGGAGCGCCGCCACCGGGAGCGATCGCAGCCCCGGTCCCAGGGAAAACTGAATGACCTCGACGTTCTTTTTATCGAGCACCTCCCGAAAGGGTTCGATTAGCCAGCCATAGAGCTTTTGCGCCGCTGGCAAATATCGCGGCAGCGACCCCAAAGAGCGGTTAGTGAGCTGACGACGAAACTGGGAGGTGGTGCGTCGTAAATCCTTCAGCGAAACATTCTCAACCGTACGGCGCAGCGGATTTCCGGTGGGCAAAACCAGCACCAGCTCCAGCTCGTCTTCGTGGGCAAAGGTATACAGCACCACCGAAACTTTCCCTGGATCCTGGGTCACGGCTCGCAACACCTCCTGGATAGTGTCGAAGGATGATTCCACCACCGGCACCTGATAGGACACTCCCCAGTGGTTGCCGTACTCCGCCGCCCGCAAGTGTTCTAAATTACCTACAAATTCCTGGGGGGTGAGTTCACCTCGGCGATCAGCCAGGTCCTGGCGATAGGTGGATGCCTTGATATCACTGCCAATGGAGACGGTATCGACGCCTCTAACAATGCCCGGTTCTCTCCCCCTCGGCAGCACGCGATCGCCATCGTCAAGTCTATTATCAAACGATGAATCTGATGTGGATTGCGACCCTTGGGTAAGATTGCTCCTTAACTCGGAGCCTTCGTTATTTGACAGTTCCTCCAGCAAAGAGTCAGCATTGCCGGTGTTTGTAATCTGAACGGCACCGGAGTTGGGCTCCATTTCTGATTGGGCTGCATTCAATTCAAATTCGGTGTTAATTGATGTAGGCGGCGCAATATCTGTCCCCCCCGCCTGGATTACGCCAGCGGTGCCGTTTTCACTGGCATCACCAATGATGAATGGCACAACGGGATCTGCAATTAATCCTGCCTGTCCAATAAGAATATTGCCGCTAAGAAGTCCACCGGAAGTCGCCAAGCTGGTCAGACGCCCCAGCGCATCGGTAAAGCCCCCCGTAATCTGCAGTTGACCGCCGCTAATAATTTCGATCGCCCCACCAAATCCCTCGGGACCACCGCGAGCATCAATCCCGGCGATCGCCACATCGTCAAAGGGAGCCCGAACCGTTACCCGCCCAGCACTGACAGTAGCCGACACATTAATAAAACCGCTGTTAATGGTGCCAGCGGTGGCGTTTAAGTCCACATTGGCAGCGTTGCCGTCGGTTCCCACCGTGTTGATACTGCCGACGGTGATGGATTGGGCATCAATGGTGAGCGATCGCCCATTGGTCACTAGCTGCTGAGTGGGATCTGCCCTAAATACCCCATCGGTTACAGAAAAACTAACCGGCGTCGGAGGAGCGTTAGGGTCGGCGTTTTCAGGAGCCATAAACTCCAGGGACACCCCGTCGGCAATCACAATTTCCGTCGTCGCCTCCAGAGAAATACCGCCCTGCACCGCTTCTAGAGATCCGCTGGTAATGGTCAAGGTCGAGTCTGGAGAATCGCCAGCACTAATGGTGATATTTTGGGGCGCAGCCGTAGTGTTTCGAGGGAATCGTGTTGACAGCACCATGCCACCAGGTTCAGAGCCTCCAGACAGCGGCGCACTGTCTCCCATCCCCGATCCTCCGTCAGACGGTGGCGAACTGGGCGAGTCCGTCGATGGCGCACTAGCTTCCATTCCCCCCATTTGAGGCGAGTTAGCACCTTCATTGGTGCCTCCGGAAGACGGCGGATTAGGCGAGTCTGTCGATGGTGCATCCGCCTGCATGCCATCCATTGACGGTCCACCTGCCTGCATGCCATCCATCTGCGCCCCATCCATCTGCGCCCCATCCATCTGCGCCCCATCCATCGGTACGCCACCCATCTGCGCTCCACCTGATGACGGAGGTGAATTGGATGAGTCCTCCATCGGCGCATCCGCATTCATGCCCCCTTCCATGCCGTCCATCGGCTGTGGGTCAGCCTCGCCTGACGATGGGGGCGCATTATTCGATGCATCCGGCGGTGCGCCCGCATTCATGCCCCCTTCCATGCCGTCCATCGGCTGCGGGTTATCCATCCCAGGCATTCCACCGTTCATTCCATCTGGGGACGGACCACCACCATTCCCCGGTGGCATCTCCCCGGGCGGTGTCATTCCTTCGGGTGGCGACATTTCATCCGGCGGTGGTGCCATTTCCCCAGGGGGCGTATCGGAATTTTCGGTTAGAAAATCAAAATCTGCTTCTCCCTCCACAATGACAATGCGCTCCGGATCGAGAAGCAAACTGCCCAGATTCCCCGCTGGGGCGCTGAGGTCAACGCGACCGTCAAAGCCCAACCGCGATCGCCCAGAAACCTCCACCAATCCTCCATTCCCAGCGATCGCCCCACCCCGCGCCATTACCTGTCCAAAAAACTGCGTAGTGCCTTCGGACCAAAACACAACGACACCGCCGTTGCCCTGATTAACCGCGCTGGCATTAACCAAAGCATTGCGCCCTACCCAAAGATTCTGCGCCGTCGGTAACCCTGGCCCGCCCTGCCATTCACCACCGATCGCCACCCGTCCGCCGCCAAGCAAACCGGAAGCATCTACGGTTCCATCCACCACAAAAATATCGGTGCCGGTAACAACCGCCTGCCCGCCCATACCAGTGGAATTTGCAACGTCAATACTGCCACTTAATACCGTGGTTCCTGGAGCGATCGCCACTTGGGTATTAACCTGCGCCCCCGCCAAAACAATTTGCCCCTGCTCCGTCACCGTTGCCTGGTCCGCCGATTGCAGTTCGCTGCCCGTTAGTAATTCCGGCAGGCTTAGCGGGGCGATCGCTCCCCCATCCAACCCGCTCGCCAGGGGACTCAATTCAAACTGCAATAGGTTTCCCGGCTGCCCAAACTGCAAAATCTGGTTGCCTTCTACTGCCGTGATCGCCACTGTTCCTCCCGACGCAGTCAGCGATCCGCGATTGAGCACCGAGCCACCCACCAGCCAGAGATTTGCGCCTGGTACCACCGACAACGAGCCGAAATTGGCGATCACCCCCGCCACCCCATCAAACCGCAGCGCCGATAGTTCACCGGTCAATCCACTAACGTCCGCCCCGGTGCCAATACCAAACCACTGGTCCTGCTGAAAGCCAAAGCCCGTCGCCGTACTAGCTCCAAATGATGCGGGTACGTTCAGCGCGGCATTTTGTCCAAACACCACTCCCGACGGGTTTAACAAAAACAGATCCGCATTGGATCCCGTTAGCTGAATGGTGCCGTTAATCAATGATGGGTCGCCGCCGCCGATGCGCCCTAAAACTGCTTCCGTAGCGCTGGGGGTTAGAAAGTTAGCCGTCTCACCCGCGTTGACACTGAACTGATCAAAGCTATGGAATAAATTCTCGCCGCCCTGGGAAGTCTGCCCACCCGTGATGGTAATTTCCGCGCCTGAGGTTTGAACTTGAGTATTGATGCCGTCCTGGGCTGGGGTGATTTGTGCCCATGCTGGAGTCGCGATCGCCAGCACCGCCCCCATTCCCAAGCCCAGCATTCCAAGCCGGCAAGCCGAATAGTCACCCCCGAAGCCACCCATGATACGAAACCCCTTTTGCTCAAAGTCCTGACGCACAACCATAGCCTCTGGTTTCGCAATCAGCCTGCCACCTAAAGTAGCCGCTTACACAATTTTAAGCTTTATTTCTCGGGATTTTGGGACGATTGTCAATCGCTGCCGCCGTTACCAAGGGCTGCCAATCAACGTAAAGCTGGACCAGAAATAGGGGTGGGTAAAGTCGATATTTTGACCATCTTTTGTAATGGCGCTGGGCAGGGGCACCGCTCTTTGGGAAGCGCTTTGCAGTTGGTTATTGCTAATGGTGACCTCTCCCCGCAGCATCGCTAGCTGAGCCTGTCGCAGAGATTCCACCTTGGTGGGGAGACTGGACAGGGCATTGTAAAACTCGGACATCAGCGCCAAAGTGCCCGAATCACTCACCTGCCACAGACTTGCCACCACACTTTTTGCCCCCGATTTAACGGATATTCCCGCAAAGCCCATCTCTGCCTGGGCATCTCCCACGGCGGTACGGCAGGCGCTAAGCACCAATAGTTCCAGCGGCGGCGTTTGGAAATTAAACGCCCCGATCGCATCAATACCCACCCGTTCGTTGCCCCACAGCTGCACGTATGAATCCTGGCGATCGCCCGGTTCAAAAAAGGCGTGGGTTGCGAGGTGGGCGATCGCAAAGTTAGACCACTGCCGGGCGGTGCGGATTTGCTCGAGGGTAAAATCTTCGCCAATTAAATCCACGGTGTTCCAGTGGTTATGAATGGTCTTCGCCTCCACCGGCACCGCGGGCAATTCTGGAAGCGCTTCGAATTGCGACGTCCCCGCCACCAAAACCGTTGAATCTTCTAAGGGTTGGTAGTCGTTATTTAACAGCGCAAAGCTGGGGATGGCAGCAACAGCGAAGTTTTCAATTAAAAATTGCTCGCCGTCGTGAAGGGCAGCAAGGGGGAGCGATCGCAGCCCCGGATCCAGGGAAAACTGAATCACCTCAACGCCGTTGTCATCCAGCACTCCACGGAATGGCTCAATAATCCAGCGATAAAGCTTTTGGGATGGTGGCAGGTAAGTCGGTAAGGATCCAAGTCCACGATTGGTTAACTTGCGGCGAAACCGGGCAATAGTCCGCTTCAATTCCTTGGAAGAAACGTTTTTCACCGTATGACGGAAAGGCTGTCCCGTGGGCAACACTAAAACTAACTCCAAGCCATCGTCATGGGCGAGAGTGTAAAAAACTGCCGACATCTTGCCCGGATTTTGGGTGATTGCCCGCAGCACCTCCTGAATGGAATCCAGCGACGACTCAATCAAAGGAACCTGGTAGGACACCCCCCAGTGGTTGCCAAACTCCATCGCCCGCAGGTGCTCAATTTTCCCCACGATCTGCTCCGTGCTGGTGGTTTGCAGGCTATCAATTAGCTCTTGACGATAGGCAGCGGCGTCATCGCCCACCCCCCGCAGCAGGATATTCGAAAAGTCCAGCCGCGTCGCTAGCTGATCCGCATCAAACTCTGGCTCATCAGACTCAATATCTAGCCTGGGCTGCTCCAGCTCAATCGATAACAACACCTCAGCATCCTCGGCAAATTCCTCTACGCTATAGGGCTGAATTTCTTCGTCAGTTTCAGCAAGCGGTTGAAACAGGCTATTTCTAATCTCAGTATTGTCATTGCTGGATAGAGCCTGTAGCGATGACTGATTGGTCTCCATCTCAGGAACTGGGGCGATCGCCGTAGCAGCTCCAATATCTCCACCGCCAACAGTGGTCGTGCTAACGGTTGCGACCGGCAGGGTCATTGGAACGGGAGTTACAGGATTTCCAAATGCGCTTGTGGGCGGAGCAGCACTGTTGTTCGCTGTGACAGGACCAACGGTATTGGTTGGATTGCCCGTATTCGCAGTGCTGCTGGAAGGATTAGATGGAGCCGGAGGACCAACAGAAGCTATTGGGGTGCCACCGGCAGAGGTTGGACCTACGTTGGTAGCAGCGCCACTACTACTAGTTGCACCTGCGTTGGACACCGCAGCATTCTGGCTAGCGGAATTTGGATTATTGCCCCCTAAAGCACCACCACTCCCCATTGCCGTGTTCATAGTCGAACTGTTCATCGTCGAACCGCCAGTCGAGCCACTGTTGGCAGCGGTGGAGGAAGAACTGCTATTAGGCTGAGTTGATCCGCTGCTTGCCGGTTGACTTGCGGAGGTGGACGACATTCCTCCGCTACCCGTTACGCCCGTTGAGGAAGCTGCTGGAGCAGAAGACATCCCTGTCGTAGGAGAAGTGGCTGGCGGTGTGGTGGGTGGAGTACTTGGCGTCATAGTCATGGGCGGAGTACTTGCAGGAAACGTTGGAGCCATCACCCTTGGCGGATTAAGGACAATCTCTCCAGCATTGCCTTGACCGGGTACAGCTCCAACCTCCACAAAGCTCTGGAAGGAAGATAGGGTCGTTAAGGTTGTGAAGGACGATGGATCCGCGTCAATACTCGCTCCAGAAATATTTGTTGTGCTAGAGATTTCTACCAATCCCCCATTTCCTGCAAAAGCACCTCCCCCTGCCAATATCTCCACCGACCCGAAAAAATTAGCAGTCCTTTCAGCAAATAGACTCACCACGCCACCATTGCCCTGTTGAAGCGCCGAAGCATCCACCGTAAAAGACTGAAGAGAAAGGTCTTGAGCCATGGGCAACCCCAATCCCTGTTGGCTTTCGTCTCCGCCGATAAGCACGCGCCCACCTCCAAGGGATCCAGAACTATCTACAAGCCCATCAAATGCAACAACGGTGCTTCCTGTTATGACAACTTGTCCTCCAGAACCGGATTGGCCGCTCGCGTCAACAATGCCACTGATAAATGTCTCGGCAGGCCCCATATTGAAGTTCACCGTGGCATTGGTATCAGTAGCCTGTGTCAGTTGAATCAACCCATTGGACAACACTGTCGCTTGCTCTGCCGATCGCAAACTTTCCGTTCCCGTCAATAATTCCGCCATGCTTAGGGGAGTAATCCCTCCACCCAATGCTGGCTGAACGTTACCTAGCGATCGCAACTCAAACTGCAATAAACTCCCGGGTTGCCGAAGGCGCAATAACTGATTCCCTTCCACCGCCGACACAGTAATCGCTCCCCCCGGCGCAATTAAATCACCTCGATTTAGCACCGTTCCGCCTACTAGCCAAAGACTTGAGCCAGGAGCCACTGACAGTTTTCCGAAATTGGCGATCGCTCCCGTCGCCCCATTCGTTAACCCATCGAACCGCAGCGCCGTCAGCATCCCCGCAAAAGCACTCACATCATCCCCAGATCCGACCCCAAACCACTGACTCTGCCCCAGTGGATCTGACCCAAATCCAAAACCCGTCGCCGTACTGGCTCCAAACGACGCGGGCACATCTAGCAACACATTTTGTCCAAACACCACCCCTGCTGGATTTAACAAATACAAATCCGCATTGGAACCAGTGAGCTGAATCGTTCCATCAATAACCGACCGAGTGCCCCCACCAACGCGCCCCAATACCGATTGCGTACTGCTGGGCGTCACAAAGTTGGCGGTCTCTCCGATGCCAACGCCGAACTGATCAAAGCTATGAAATAAATTCTCGCCGCCAGAAGAAGTTTGCCCGCCCGTAATCGTAAAGTTACTACCCGACGTTTGCACCTGGGTATTAATCCCGTCTTGGGCAGGCGTAATCTGAGCCCGGAGTGGAGTTGCGATCGCCAACGCAGCCCCCATTCCCAAGCCCAATAGTCCAAGCTGGCAAGCTGAATAGTTGCCTCCAAAGCCACCCATGATGCTGAACCCCTGTCGCTCGAAATCCTGACGTACGACCGCCCCAGGTTTCGCAATCAGCCCACCCCTGAAAGTAGCCGCTTACACGATTCTAAGCTGTGCTTTTCTGGATTCTTCGCGCCGAATTTTGTGGTTTTAGACTTTAGGGCAATTTTAGGGCGATCGCCCTAAACCTCGTCGTCATCATCTTCAATCGCGGGATTCAAAGGCAACAGGACCTCAAACAAGGTTCCAGGAAGCTGCCCACTAGCGGTACCGCGATGGTTCTCCTGCCTAACCGTCTCTGAGCTGCCCACCGCCGACACATTCAGCCTCGGAGACTGCAAGCGCAAATAGCCACCATGTCCCTTCGCAACAATATCGTGACTAATCGCCAGCCCCAGCCCCGTCCCTTTACCAATCGCCTTGGTAGTGAAAAATGTCTCAAATATTCGGTCCTGAATCGCCACAGGGATACCCGGTCCATTGTCCGCGATGCTCACCGACACCCACCAATCTGAGGACAAGGTGATGTCCTTACCCAAGCCGCTCTCATCTTCCCGATCTTCCCCAGCAACCCGAGACCCACGCAAGGAAATATCTGATCCCTTTCGCATCGACATCGTGATTTCGATGGTGGGCACCCAATCATCCTCACTCCCCATCAAAATCTGGGACTGCTCCTCTAGGGACAGCTTCTGTCCTGGAGCTATATCTGATGCAGACTTAGTAGATTCAAGCTCTTTTCGGCGTTCATCTCGCCGGCGATCGCGCTCTTCCTCCAAAGCGTCGATAGCGTTGCTGATTAGGTTGAGAAAAACCTGACTAAGCTGACCAGAATTACAGGGAACCAATGGCATTTGACTGTAATTTTTGACCAGCGAAATGACGCCTTTCAATCGATTATTAAGCACGATCAACGTACTATCCAAACATCCCACCAAGTCAGCCTCTCGATAGCGAGAATTGCCCGCATAGGATACGTGTTGGAGCCCAGTAATAATCTCCTTAAGCTTGTTTGAGCCGACCTTCATACTGTCCACAATCAGGGACAAATCCTTGCGTAGAAAGTCTAAGCCAATATCTTCTTCTAGCCCTAGTAATTCAGGCGATCGCTCTGGGATTTCCTCTTGGTAGGCGTCAATCAAGCTGAATAGATCTTGAACATATTGTTTTAAATAAACAACATTGCCTGAGATAAAGTTTGTAGGATTTTTAATCTCATGAGAAATACCAGCCATCATCGTGCCCAGGCTGGCCATTTTTTCCGTTTGAATAATCTGATTGCGGGCATTTTCTCGAACCTGGCGCACCGCAACCTGATGCACTTTGGATTGGGCAATCAATAGCTGATGCATATCCAGCAACCCGTAATTTCCTCGCCCAAAGCTAATCACAATCGGCTCATATAGCGTCTCGGGCGATCGTCGTAAAGCCTCTCGTGCAGCCTTATCAATTCGCATGTCAGCATCGCACTCAAGAGGCTGCGTCTGAACGTACTGAAACAACACCTTCAGTGGGCGACGCAAGAATAACTCTTGCCCATAAAGCTGACTCAAATGCTTGCGAAAAACTCTCCGAGATAGAAAGCCAACAAATTTTCTATCCTGCTCTAGTATTATTCCCGGAAGTAGAGGATCTGCCTCTAAAGCCTCGAAAAAA
>JBCCTE010000055.1:0-9995 GCA_039198915.1 Cyanobacteria bacterium P01_D01_bin.73
AGGGTGGATTCTGCTGATGGTGAAAAATCTTCGCGAAAATAGGTTTTATGCTTGAAAACCAATAGCCATTCCCCAGGCTCTGAATCCTCCCTAGGGAATGGCTATTGATTTTATTCAGCGGGAGAGTCCTCGGCTGAATGTGATTTTTAGTACTTTGTCCTCGCCAAAGTTAGGGGATTGGGCGGAGATAAATGGCTGGATTTTGGGCGATCGCCCTGCCTCATCGTGCCCTTTCCTCAGAAATCACTACCCTTCGAGCAGCTTGCCCAGGATTTGATTGGTTAGTTTAGGGTCCGCTTTACCCTGGGTGGCTTTCATTACCTGACCCACAAAGAAGCCCCGCAGCTTGGTCTTGCCAGCGCGGAACTGCTCTAGCTGATTCGGGTTGTCATCGATCGCCTTCTGGATAATCGCTTCCAGTTCTCCGGCGTCAGAAATTTGCACCAGTCCACGCTCTTCCACCAGCGCCTTGGGTGAACCCCCTTGCTCCAGCAGATCTGGCAGGATTTCCTTGGCGATTTTGCCGCTAATGGTGCCGTCGGTAATCAGGCTGATCAATTCGGCAAGATTTTCGGCAGTCAGGGCAATATCGTTCAGGGTTTTCTTTTCGTTCTTTAGATAGCCCGCAATATCTCCCTGGACCCAGTTGGCAGCCAGCTTGGCGTCGGCTCCGGCGGTGACCACAGCCTCGAAATATTCGGCGGTGGTGCGATCGTCCACCAGCACATTGGCGTCGTAGGCGGACAGTCCCAGCGCTTCCTGATAGCGACTACGCTTAGCGGCGGGTAGTTCGGGTAACTCCGCAGCCCAGGCTTTCCGCTGTTCAGTGGACACCTCAATGGGCGTCAAGTCCGGCTCGGGGAAGTAGCGATAGTCGCTGGAGCCTTCCTTGGAGCGCATGGAAATGGTGCGCTGACCGCCTTCGTCCCACAGACGGGTTTCCTGGACGATGGTATCGTTGCCCGTTTCCAGGGCATCGATTTGTCGCTCAATTTCGTAGTCGATCGCCCGCTGAATGGCATTAAAGGAGTTCATGTTTTTGATCTCCACCTTGGTGCCAAACTCCTTTTGACCCACCGGGCGCACGGAAATATTCACGTCGCAGCGTAGGGAACCCTCCTGCATATTGCCGTCGCAAATACCCAGATATCGCACAATGCGGCGAATTTCTCGAGCATACTCAGCAGCTTCAGCCCCAGAGCGTAGGTCGGGCTCGGAGACGATTTCCGCTAGGGGCACACCTGCGCGGTTGTAATCCACTAGGGAGTAGGCAGAGCCGGACATATCGGTACCGGCATGGACCAGCTTGCCCGCGTCTTCTTCCATATGTAGGCGAGTGACGCCAATTTTCTTGCGGGTGGCGTTACCTTTCTTATCCACCAGCTCAATTTCGATGTGACCGTGCTCGGCGATGGGCAGGTCGTATTGAGAAATTTGATAGTTTTTCGGCAGGTCGGGATAGAAATATTGTTTGCGATCAAACTTGCTGTAGGGGGCGATCGCACAGTTCAGCGCCAAGCCAGCCTTTACGGCGTACTCCAAAACCGTTTGATTAAGCACCGGCAGCGTTCCCGGCAATCCCAAACAAACTGGGTCAATATGGGTATTGGGATCGGCACCAAATTCCGTGGCGCTGTCGGAGAAGATTTTAGTCTCCGTTCCCAGCTGACAGTGGGTTTCCAGACCGATAATCACTTCGTATTCGGTTTTGGCAGGCGCGGCAGTGGTCATAGTTCTCCCAATTACGGCGTTAGCGACAGCGTTGACAGTTTACGTTTTTGTCCACTGAAAAAAATTGATACGAGATAATTGAATAGCCTAAGTTCCCCGAGGTTAAAGGAGGGTGAATTGGGGCAATGTCAACGGTCTTGTTCCAATTTTTTGATTGTCCGGTGGCGTCAAATCGCCTTCTAGACGGACTACTTAAAATTATGGATCAGAACCCGTCGTATTTTGTGTAGGGATCTCCAATGGCTACCACCGGTTTTACGCCTCAGCTACCGCTCCCCGTCAATGAAGCGCCGCGGCTGATTCGCATCTGGCGTTGGATGTTTAATCCGATAGGGGTTTTACGGAACTGTCGCGATCGCTTCGGCGATATTTTCCAGATGAATCCCTATTCCGTGGTTTTGGGGCATCCGGACCATATCAGCGAGCTATTTGCACGGGATGGGCGGGAGCTATCGACGCCGGGCAGCGTTAATGGCGTGCTGCGACCAATTTTGGGAGATCAGTCGGTGCTGATGCTTAGCGGCGATCGCCACCGTCACCGCCGCAAGCTATTACTGCCCCCTTTCCACGGCAAAGCGCTGCAATCCTACGGCGACGCAATCCAGCGAGTCGCCCAGGATATGTGTGACCAGTGGCAGCCAGGACAGCGACTCAATGCGCGACGGTTGGCGGAGGAGCTAACCCTGCGGGTAATTATGGAAACGGTGTTTGGGCTTCGGGCGGGCGATCGCTATCGAGAGATGGAACCGCTGATGAACGAGATGGTGAATATGATCTCCACGCCCGCTAAATCGTGCTTCCTATTCTTTAAGGTGTTGCAAAAGTCCTGGGGGCCTTGGGGGAAGTTTGAGCGATCACGGGATCGACTGGATCAGCTTTTGCGTCAGGAGCTGGCGGAACGGCGAGAACAGTTGGCAGCACGGTCGGATGAGGGAGATTCCGGCGATCGCCAAAATAATCAGCGCCAAGATATCCTGAGCCTGCTGCTGGCAACGCGAGACGAAGACGGCAATCCGCTAACTGACGATGAGCTGCGGGATGAGCTGATGACCCTGCTGTTTGCGGGGCATGAAACCACGGCGTCGGCGCTGGCGTGGGTAATGTACTGGCTCCAGGCTCAGCCGGAATGCTTGCAAAAGCTGCGGGAAGAGTTGGACGCAATGCCGGAAGATGCACCGCCTATGGCCATGGCAAAATTGCCTTACCTAACGGCGGTGTGCAACGAAACCCTGCGGATTCACCCCATTGCGATCGTGGTTTTTCCCCGCTTCGTGGAGAAAACCTTTAATCTAGGCGGTTACGAAATCAGGGAAGGGTTGATGATGATGGGCAGCGTTTACCTGGTGCACCACCATCCAGATATTTATCCTGAGCCCGACCGTTTCCGCCCCGAACGATTTTTAGAGCGCACCTTTAGTGCCACGGAATTTATGCCCTTTGGTGGCGGCAGTCGGCGGTGTATTGGTTCGGCGTTGGCGATGGCGGAGTTGGCGATCGCCGTAGGCACCTGGGTAAAACAAGGCAATTTCAAGCTCCAAGAATCTGGTCCCCTAAAACCGGCACGACGCGGCGTCACCATGGGACCCAAAGGCGGCGTAAACGTAAAATTTCTGGGACGACGGTGAGCAAACGTCATGACGTAACAAATGCCAAGCCAGTCTCAAAAGGCCGGATCAAACAATAGCTAAACGCGCAATTCTTGATCCTGCTGGAACCTACATAACCAGGAGCTGACCATATCACCTTGGAATTGTCCGAGAAGTAACTAAGCCAAAAACGTAAAATTAAAGGTAGCGCCCCGTTTTTGTCTGTGCTTTTTGTGTATCCGTTTTCAAAAGCCGTCGAGAGATCATTGCCATGACTGCTACCGCCCCCAGAACTTTGGGAAAACCCTTGCCGGGACCGACTTCGTCTTCCCTTGTGCAAACCCTATATTGGGTGACGAACCCCCTGGGGCTGATGGAAAACCATCGCAAAAACTATGGTGATATTTTTGCGGTCAATAGCGTTGGTCCCGGCTACGACAAGCTGATTTTTGTGTCCCATCCTCGCCATATTAAGGAGCTATATGCCCGCGACGGCAAGGAATTATCGACGCCAGGGCGCTTCAATGGATTGATTCAACCACTGGTGGGTTCCCAGTCGCTGCTGCTGCTGAGCGGCAATGCCCATCGGCAACGGCGCAAGCTGATTATGCCCCCGTTCCATGGCGATCGCCTCCGGTCCTACGGCATCGCAATTCAGCGCATTTCCCAGGAAGTTTTTGAGCAGTGGCAGCCGGGGCAAAAGTTTGTCGCTCGTCACGTCACTCAGGAGCTGACGCTGCGGGTAATCATGGAAACGGTGTTTGGGCTGAAGGGGGGCGATCGCTTTGAAGCCATGAAGCCGTTGCTAACGGAAATGGTAGATATGGTGGCTGAGCCCATTCGCGCTAGCTTGCTATTTTTTCCGGTGTTGCAAAAATCCTGGGGACCGTGGGGCAAATTTGAACGGGCGCGAGAAAATCTGGACGTGCTGATTTACGCGGAGATTGCAGAGCGTCGCAAGGTAGGGGTGGGCGATCGCGAAGATATTCTCAGTCTGCTGATGGCAGCGCGGGACGAGGATGGGGATGCCATGGCCGACGAAGAGTTGCGGGATGAGCTGATTACCCTGCTGTTTGCCGGACACGAAACCACCGCCACCGCAATGGCTTGGGCAATGTACTGGCTCCATCGCCAGCCCGAGTGTCTGGAGAAAGTGCGCGCTGAACTGAATGCCATGCCCGCCGACTCGTCCCCCATGGATATGATGCGGCTGCCCTACCTCAGCGCCGTGTGTAATGAAACCCTGCGGCTGTATCCTGTGGCGATCGTCACCTTCCCTCGGTACGTGGAAAAATCCTTCCAGCTAGACGGCTACGAAATGGAGCAGGGGCGGATTATCCTCGGCAGCATTTACCTAGTGCACCACCAGGAAGAGGTGTATCCCGATTCCAAAACCTTCCGCCCGGAACGCTTTTTAGAAAAATCCTTTAGCGCCACGGAATTTATGCCCTTCGGTGGCGGCAGTCGGCGCTGTGTAGGGGCAGCGTTGGCCATGGCGGAACTGGCGATCGCCCTAGGCACCTGGCTGAAGCAAGGCAACTTCGCCTTAGACGAACCCGGTCCAGTCCAACCCCAGCGGCGAGGTGTCACCCTCGGTCAAAAGGGCGGCGTCAAAATGCAATTCACCGGGCGCATCTGATGGTTTTGGAGCGGGCGGGCTTATGCGTCCTAGAAGTGCGTTCTAGAAGTGGTCTAGCGTCGTGGAAATGTAGCGCACCAGCTGTCGCAGCTCAGGAACTGATGGAAATGAATCGGTACCAATCTCAGTGAGCAACCGGCTGCGGGCTTCAATTTCCGCCACTTCCTGCTGTAGGCGTCGCGCCAGACTCAGCGCATTTTGCCCAAGCTTACTGAGCTGTTGCTGTTGATAAAACTTCAACGCGGCTCCTCGCAAAACTTGGAGCGTCGCCTCTTCGCCGTGACTTCCGGGGGAAAGCCTCAGCCGCAGTAGCAATAATTCCTCCTTGTGGATTCGCTCCATATCAATTTGCTTGGAACGTTCCGCCTGGATCAAAGGCGCTTCTGCCAGTAGCTTTAGCTCGTTAATTACCCCTTGGAAACTGGGGATTGGGATCGGGTCCAGTACCGCTTCCAAAACGCCGTCTTGACTGCACAGGATCCGCCCGTGATTTTCATGGCGCTCCAGGAATAGTCGGCCGATTCCCTGCACAATGGAGCGCCGCAAGAGCGCTTGGGTTAGGGCGCGGGGAGGAAGCTCACCCAGCTCCTCCGGCGATAGGTTTTCGTCAACCTGGTCGAACACTAGTTTGGCGGGAGTGGGCTTCGGTGGCGGCAATCCTATGGAACTGGAGGTGGTGTTGACAGGCGCTTCCGTTGGCAATTGCACCACGCGATCGCCCACTACGTAAGCCCCAGGCGGAACGTCCTCTGCTGCCAACGCCGCCTCAAATTCCTCTGCAAAACTGCCCGGATCCTCCTCTTCGTTAGCATCCGCCGCCGCTTTTGCCTCATCTTCGCGATCGCTTGGAGGGATCTGCCGGGGCACATCCTGGAGGGCACCACTGTGGTGGGGAATCAGCTCCTCCGCCGCCACATTGGTCGGTGCGATAACGGTGTCCATCTGAGCCTCTAGCTGCTCGGAGTTCATGGCTATGGCGTTTGCTGGATCATCTGCCGCCTCAAGGGAATCATCCTCTAGCTCGTCCTCCAGCTCGTTCTCTAGGGAATTTTTTGAGGCGATCGCTGCCAAATCCACCCCAACTGTTGGCGGCAAATCTGATTCCTCGTCCAAATCAGAATCCGAGGCATCGGCGCTGTCCACCCCTGAGCCTGCAGGCGCTGCCGTCTCTGCATCCGACGCCGGAGCCACAACAGTTGCATCTAGCTCAGCCCCATCCGTATCCTCTGCCGCCGCCGCAATCACGGTCTCCTTTTGTCCCATTGAATCGAAGCGCCGACCGTCTGGGATTGTGCTGGCTTCGGAATCATCTAGAAAGCCAGCATAGGTAGAATCATCCGCCAGCGCCATTTCTGCGCTGTGTTCAATCAAATCCTCGCCCGCTTCCTTGATTTGGCGATCATAGCTAAGAAATGCAGACAGATAATGCTGTTGAGTGGCGGCGGCGATGGGCTTTAGGGCGATCGTGTAGGGAGTGTGAGCCAACAGCGCCTGGACGTACTTCAGCCCCTCAGACTCATCGGGGTGGACCGCCCCCAGGAACAGAGTGCTTTCACGAATGGAAAGCGGCAAAACCTGGTGATACAAACAAACTTCGAAGGGCAGCAGGTTATCAATCAAAGCGAACATCTGCTCCGGCACAATGAAGGGCGTGACGGTGTGTGTCGGTTTTTGTGACGATGGCTGAGCAGAGTTAGTCATAGACGCAAGGCGATGGTGCTGGAGTTTTAGGGGGAAGGGCTGTCATCGATTGAAGCTATAACTCAATCTCCCTAGGGGGGTTAGCTCCCAAAGCAGTCGTTTAGTTGAGACCACTGATTAAGACCACTGTTTCGTACCTGGAGCGTGTCATCGATCAAACTCCAAAAAGCTGATGCGGTGGGAAATGCGACCCGTTTGAGATAAAACTCTAGGGCTGAAACCCTCGCAGCTATTGAGTTTGAACGTTGGTTGATGACAGCCCTCAGCAAGGCTTTTGGAACTCAGTTGATGATGCGCCCTAGTGATGCCTATAGTTCAGTGATATCACGGAGCGGCTGTTCTTGTTTTTTATCCTGATGATCTGGCTGCGCTGAAGTCCGACATTGTGCGGTCTAAGCTATTCCATTTTAGGAAACCCCACTTAGAAAATCCGGTCAAATTATCAATTATGTAGAGAATTCACCCGCTTAGAAAATTGCCTAATCGTTTTGCGATCGCCCTAACCTGCCTAGATGCTCCTAAGCACTGGAGTGCGCATCGAAGATGGAGAGAGTTTGCAATTCGCTGACAACGTTGCCATCCAAGCTAAGCTGCCATCCAAGCTAAAAAGAAGAGGGGATGGGGATTGATTATTTAGCGTGGAGTAGAATCCTATGCCATCAGCTCCCAATTTGAGGCCTCGCCGTCGAGTTTTCCTGACGAGGTTTCGCTCCTTGCGGTTTGGCATAGTTACCTCAACTTTAGCGTTGGTAGTCACCCTTGCCTTGGGAGGATTTTGGGCGCAGCCATTGGGGGCGATCGCGATTCAAGATATTTCTAATCTCCGCGACAGTAACGTCTGGGTCAGCGATACTGTCGATTTTTTGGACTGGATCTAAAGTAAAAGCCGCCTCAAAGTTTTCCGAGATTGCCGTAGCAAGCGATGGTATTGCAGCCTCAAAACTCTACGCCATGCCACCACTTGCCAAGCCGGCAAGCAAGAAATTATTGAAGGCTGTTATCTGTGCGATCTGCGGTCAAAATGAACACTTGTAAGGGATTGGGATCCAAGTCTGGTGCGCATGAGACCATAGAAGCAAGCTCACAAAAAAGCGTGTGAGGGCGGCGATAAGCAAAATAGACAGATTGATGTCGCTGCCTGGCTCGCCAATGTTGCTTCTTGCAACCTCCTTCGCCAACGCAGCCTAAACCTAGCCCAAACGGAGAGCCCCTCCCGTGGACTATCTAAAACTGCCAGAAATCTTTATCCTGCTGCTGCTGCTCACCCCGCTGCTCTATGCCCTAACCCACTTCCTCTGGGTATTTAGCCCCCTCCTCGCCATCCTGGTTTATCTCATTGGCGTCATAGGCATGGGATTTATCGGATTCCGCATCGTTGACGGTATCTGATTTCGCGAAGCCTGCCTGTGCCGCAGAATCTCACGCGGCAGGGGCGTGGCTTCAAGCTTCATAGCAGGGGTATTGCTATGGCAGGCGATCACTGTTGACCCTAATTGGGCCAAACCTGGAGCACGAAAGGGAACCTTCCCGGACCATTGGGGCAGATCCAGGCTGCTACAGCCTCTTTGCAGCGGTGCATAGATGCTAAAAGTCTGTGTCTGTAAGGGCTAAGTCAATGCTTAATACCAATGCACCATCTTGGCTTAAACGGTGCTTAAGGTTTTGATGATAGGCGGAGCAAAAAGTTCAGATCCGACTTGTCAACTGTCACCCACATACCCTCTTCGATCCCTTGCTAGGCGATCGCTCTGGTGAGATATTGGACTGAATCGGGCAATCGCGGGCCGTATGGGCGCTGATTTTGAGATGGCTTGAACTATCAGGTACTCCAATGCAAGCGTTTTCGTGCGTGTACTGGCATCGCTTCCCAATGAAATTGTTGAATCGAGATTAAAACTTCGTATGGCTGTCGCAACCCAATCCATTGAAGAACTTAGCATTAACGCTATTCGCTTTTTAGCCATTGATGCCGTACAAAAGGCGAAATCTGGTCACCCCGGTCTGCCTATGGGTGCAGCGCCGATGGCCTACGTGCTGTGGAACCGTTTTATGCGGTTCAATCCCAAAAACCCCCAGTGGTTTAACCGCGATCGCTTCGTCCTGTCTGCTGGTCACGGCTGTATGTTGCAGTACGCCATGCTGTATCTGACGGGCTACGACAGCGTCAATATCGAGGACCTGAAGCAGTTCCGCCAGTGGGGCTCCCGCACCCCCGGTCACCCCGAGAACTTTGAGACCGCTGGTGTGGAAGTAACCACCGGTCCCCTGGGTCAGGGTATTTGTAACGGTGTTGGTTTGGCGTTGGCTGAGGCTCATCTAGCTGCCCGCTTCAACAAGCCCGACGCAAAGATTGTTGACCACTACACCTATGTCATTCTGGGCGACGGCTGCAACATGGAGGGCATCTCCGGTGAGGCGTGCTCCTTGGCGGGCCACTGGGGCTTGGGCAAGTTGATCGCTCTATACGACGACAACCACATCTCCATTGATGGTTCCACCGACGTTTCCTTCACTGAGGATGTCAGCAAGCGCTTCGAAGCTTACGGTTGGCATGTGCTGCACGTTGAGAACGGCAACACTGACCTGGATGGCATTGCTAAGGCTATTGAAGAAGCGAAGGCTGTCACCGACAAGCCGACCATGATTAAGGTGACCACCACCATTGGTTATGGTTCTCCCAACAAGGCTGATACCGCTGGCGTCCACGGTGCAGCATTAGGCGACGACGAAGTTGACCTAACCCGCGAGAACTTAGGCTGGAACCACGCTCCCTTTGAGGTTCCCGAGAACGTTTTGAGCCACTTCCGCAAGGCTGTTGATAACGGCGCCAGCTTTGAGGCTGAGTGGGATAAGGAATTGGCGCAATACCGCACCAAGTACCCCACCGAGGCGGCAGAA
Source organism: Cyanobacteria bacterium P01_D01_bin.73 (assembly GCA_039198915.1). GTDB lineage: Bacteria > Cyanobacteriota > Cyanobacteriia > CACIAM-69d > CACIAM-69d > CALGDE01. The sequence continues at coordinate 9,556 of JBCCTE010000055.1, forward strand.
TTTGAGCGGATGTTGAGCGGCGAACTACCCGATGGGTGGGATGCTGATTTGCCCACCTACACTCCCGACGATAAGGCGCTGGCAACCCGTAAGCATTCTGAGATTTCCTTGAATGCGATCGCCCCCAAGCTGCCTGAACTAATCGGTGGTTCCGCTGACCTAACCCACTCCAACTTGACCGAGCTACACTGCTCCGGTGAGTTCCAGAAGGGCGCTTACGCCAACCGCAACGTCCACTTCGGTGTTCGTGAGCACGCCATGGGCGCTATCTGCAACGGCATGTTGCTGCACAACTCGGGCTTGATTCCCTACTGTGCAACTTTCCTAGTCTTCACCGACTATATGCGCGGCGCAATTCGCCTGTCTGCCCTATCTGAGGCTGGCGTTATCTACGTGATTACCCACGACTCCATCGCCTTGGGTGAAGACGGTCCTACCCA